>JBBRCL010000033.1:0-31406 GCA_038204895.1 Actinomycetales bacterium
CGTACGCTCGACAAACACCGGGGCCTCCCACACATGTCGGATAGACCGAGCGAGGGACTTCGCTCGGTAACCCACGAGACTGTGTGAGTGAGGCCCCGGCCCGCAACCGGTCAGCGACCGGGCACTCCATACCGTCTAGGACGGCAGGTGCGGGTGGCTGTGGTGGGGCGCCCCGATGCGCACGGTCGCCGCCGGGTCAATACTGTGCGGGTGAACCCGCGCCGGAGCCGGATCGCGGCCCTCGTCGTACTCGCCGTGGCGGCGCTGGTCGTGCCGGCGGGCTGCACGAGTGGGGGTTCGGCCCCGAGCCCGGCCCCGACCCTCGCGCAACCGACCACCGAGCCGGCCCCGACGCCCAGCCCGAGCCCCAGCCCGAGCGCACCGCCCGCGTTCCCCGACCCGTTCGCCCTGCCGGCGGCCACCGCGACGCCCACCGACGTGCTCACGGGCCTGACCACGCCGTGGTCCATCGCGTTCCTGCCCGGTGGGGCGGTGCTGATCACCCTGCGCGACCTCGGACAGGTGCTGCTCCTTGGCGCCGCAGGCGCCGCGCCGCTGACCGGGCTGGGGGCCGACGCGCTCGCCGCGACGACGTTCCACAACGGCGAGGGCGGCCTGCTCGGCGTCGCCATCTCGCCGGACGTCGCGCAGGACCACCTGGTGTACCTGTACCGGACGACTGCGCAGGGCAACGAGGTGGTGCGCGCCGAGCTCGACGCGATGGCCGGAACGCTCGGGGACCTGCAGCCGGTCTTCGCGGGGATCGCCGCCGCGAGCTACCACAACGGTGGCCGGATCGCGTTCGGTCCGGACGGGATGCTGTACGTCGCCACCGGGGACGCCGGCGTGACCGGCCGCTCCCAGGACCCGTTGTCCCCGGGCGGCAAGATCCTGCGGCTGACGCCCGACGGTGCGCCGGCGCCGGGGAACCCGACCGAGGGCAGCCCGGTGTGGAGCATGGGGCACCGCAACGTGCAGGCGCTGGGCTGGGACGCCTCCGGCCGGATGTTCGCGAGCGAGTTCGGCCAGAACACCTGGGACGAGCTCAACGTGATCACCCCGGGCGCCAACTACGGGTGGCCGGGTGTCGAGGGCAACGCCGGCGTCGCCGGGATGACCGACCCGCTGGTCGTCTGGGGCACCGACTCCGCCTCGCCGAGCGGCATCGCGGTCACGGACCGTGCCGTGTACCTGGCGGCGCTGCGTGGCGAGCGACTCTGGGTGGTGCCGTTCGCCGGTGCGGGGCTCGGCCAGCCCAGCGCCGTCCTGGTGGGCCAGCTGGGCAGGCTGCGCGACGTCGTCGTCGGGCCGGACGGCGCGCTGTGGATCCTGACCAACAACACGGACGGCCGTGGGTCGCCGCGGGCGGGGGACGACCGGGTGGTGCGCCTGCTGCCGCCGTGACCCTCGGTCACTGGGTGCCCGCGCGGCTCCCGCCTGCCCGCCCAGCCCGCCGCCGCCGCTCACCCGCCCAGCCCGCCGCCGCCGCTCCCGCCGACCCGCCCACCCGTCTCCCGGCGGCCCGCCCACCCGTCTCCCGCCTGCGCCCAGCCCCGCCGCCGGACGGTTGCCGCGGAGCACGTGAGCAGTGGTGACGATGTGATCTGTGTGACAGCTCTCGCGTCCCACCAGCCACATCAGTCACCTGGTCCGCGTGGTTGACCGCCAGCCACCTCACCCCCAAGGGAGTGTCCGTTCCGGCCGGCGGACCAGCACCTCGGCGGGTATCCACAGGGTGGGCCATCCACAGGTCGCGGGGGTGATCGCCAGCTGGCCGTCGGTTGGCGGCACCCTGCGGCTCATGTCGATCGAGTTGGCGTTGCACGCCGGCGGCGGGTGCCTCCGGCGCCGGGACCTCGTGACGGACGGCTCGGGCAGCAGAGGACTCGCGCTGCTCGAGGGATCCGGGCGAGTGGTCAAGGCGGGTCGCGGGCTCTACGCCCTGCCGGGAACGTCTGCCGACGTCGTCGCAGCGCGGGCGGCGGGGGGCCTGGTGACCTGTGTCTCCCTTGCTGCGCACCTCGGTCTCCCGATGCTCGAGCCGCCGGAGGCGCCGCACGTCGCCGTGCCCGGCAATCGGGGTGCTCCCACGTCACGGTCGCTGCCGCCTGGCACCGTCATCCACTGGGATTCCAGCGTGACCGCCCGCTCCGTGACCAGGACGGGGACTGCACCCATCGCATCGACCCCGGAGGCGCTCCTGCACGTCATGTCGTGCCTGCCGCGGCGGGATGCCGTCGCCCTGATCGACTCGGCGCTGAACAGGTCGCACTGCACCCTCGCCCAGCTGCAGGCACTTCGACCACGGTCCGGCCGCCTACGGTTCGACCAGGTGCTCCGGGCGGTGGATGGACGGAGCCAGTCCCTGCCCGAGTCGTTCCTCCGCCTTGCGCTGATCAGTGCGGGTCTGCGCGCCGAGCCCCAGGTCGTCCTCTTGGGCGTCGGCCAGGTCGACCTCCTCGTCGAGCGCCTGCTGGTTGTCGAGGTGGACGGTTTCGCCTACCACTCGGGCCGCAGGGAGTTCCGCGAGGACCGACGTCGCGACAGGGTCGCGGGGACCCTGGACATCCCCGTGTTGCGCTTCGTCTTCGAGGATGCCGTTCATTTCAGTGATCGATCGGTCCTCGAGGTCACCGAGGTGCTGGACCGACTGAAGCGGCGGGGGGCGCGGCCGGTCTCGGAAGACCTGATCCTGCGGAGCGCGTGACGACAGTGGACACTGTGACCGGAGTGGTGACTCACGGCTCACACGCGCCACACCAGTCACCTGGTCCGCGGGCTTCGCTCAGGGGTGTCGGCCGGGGCGGGCAGTGGGGGGAGTCCCAGGAGCGGCCGCGGGCGACGGTGCAGGGAGGTTGCAGATCGGGCAACGAGCGATCACTAGGATCGGTGCCCATGGCCCACATCCTCTCGGCGGTGGCCTGGCCCTACGCCAACGGCCCCCGCCACCTCGGACACGTCGCCGGCTTCGGCGTCCCCTCCGACGTCTTCAGCCGGTACATGCGCATGGCGGGCCATGACGTACTCATGGTGTCCGGCACCGATGAGCACGGGACGCCCATCCTGGTCGAGGCAGACAAGGAGGGCACGACGGCGCTCGAGCTGGCTGACCGGAGCAACCGGATCATCGTCACCGAGCTCGCGGCCCTCGGCTGCTCCTACGACCTGTTCACCCGCACCACGACGCGCAACCACTATGCGGTCGCCCAGGAGATGTTCCGCCAGGTGCACGCCAACGGCTACATGGTCGAACGGACCACGCGCGGGGCGATCTCGCCGTCGACCGGACGCACGCTTCCCGACCGGTACATCGAGGGCACCTGCCCCATCTGCGGCTACGCCGAGGCGCGCGGCGACCAGTGCGACAACTGCGGCAACCAGCTCGACCCCACCGAGCTGAAGGACCCGCACAGCAGGATCAACGGCGAGGTGCCCCAGTTCGTCGAGACCCAGCACTTCTTCCTCGACCTACCCGCACTCGCGGAGGCGCTCAGCACATGGCTGGACGGGCGGGAGGCGTCGGGCACCTGGCGTCCGAACGTGATCAGGTTCAGCCGGAACATCCTGGCGGAGATCAAGCCACGCGCGATGACAAGGGACATCGACTGGGGGATCCCGATCCCGCTCGACGGGTGGCGGGAGCTGCCGACCAAGCGGTTGTACGTCTGGTTCGACGCCGTCATCGGCTACCTCTCGGCATCGATCGAGTGGGCGCGCCGGATCGGCGAGCCCGAGCGCTGGCGGGAGTGGTGGAACGACCCCGAGGCGCTCTCGTACTACTTCATGGGCAAGGACAACATCACGTTCCACTCCCAGATCTGGCCGGCCGAGCTGCTGGCCTACGCGGGTCGAGGGGACCGGGGCGGCGAACCCGGTGGGTATGGCGAGCTCAACCTGCCCACCGAGGTGGTGTCCTCGGAGTACCTGACCATGGAGGGCAAGCAGTTCTCCTCCTCCCGGGGGGTGGTCATCTACCTGCGCGACGTGCTCGAGCGCTACCAGGTCGACGCGCTGCGCTACTTCATCTGCGCCGCGGGCCCGGAGAACGCCGACTCCGACTTCACCTGGCGCGAGTTCGTGAACCGGACCAACGGCGAGCTGGTCGCCGGCTGGGGGAACCTGGTCAACCGCACGGCCGCGATGATCGCCAAGAGCTTTGGCGAGATCCCGGCCGCCGGTCAGCTCACGGACGTCGACGAGGCCCTGCTCGCGTCGGTGCGCGACGGTCTCGACACCGTCGGGGACCTCGTCTCCCGGCACCACCAGCGTCAGGCGATCGCCGAGGCGCTGCGGGTCGTCGGAGGGGTGAACAAGTACATCACCGACCAGGCGCCGTTCACGCTCAAGGCCCCCGAGGAGCGGCCCCGCCTGGCGACCATCCTGCACGTGGCCGCGCAGGCGGTCTGGGACTGCAACACCATGCTCGCGCCTTTCTTGCCGCACTCGGCGAACGCGGTCAACGCGACGCTCGGCGGTTCCGGGGACTTCATGCCGATGCCGCGCGTCGACGAGGTGACGGACCTGGACGACGGCCACCCGTACCCGATCATCACCGGCGACTACTCGGCCACGCCGCGGTGGGCCAGCACACCCGTCCCGGTCGGTGCGCCGGTGGCCAAGCCCACCCCGATCTTCACCAAGCTGGACGACGCCGTCGTCGAGAGCGAGCTGGAACGGCTGCGCGACGTCGCGGGCGGCGGCGGCTGAGGGTGGCCCGCGGCCCTCGCGACACGTCGTGGCCCCCGGCACCCGAGGTGCTGGGCACGCCGGTGGTGGACAACCACACGCACCTGGACGTGGTGCTCGCCGAGACCGACGCGGTCGGCTGGCGACCTTGCGACCAGGGGCGTCCCGCCGACGACGTCCCGCTCACCATCGCCGACCACCTTGCCCGAGCGGCCGCCGTCGGGGTGACCCGTGTGCTGCAGGTGGGCTGCGACCTGCCTGCCGTGACCTGGACCGACCGGGCCGTTTCCGAGCACCCGGCCATGCTCGGCGGGGTGGCGATCCACCCCAACGAGGCGGTGCTGCACGCCGGTGTGCGGGAGGTGGCCCCGGACGGGCTCGACCCTGAACCGCAGGACCAGCACGCGGTGTCGCTGGACGACGCGATCGCCCGGGTGGCAGCGGTGGCGGCGGCCAACCCCCGGATCCGGGTGATCGGCGAGACCGGCTTCGACCACTTCCGGGCCGGGGAGCGCGGTCGGGCCGTGCAGCGTGCGGCGTTCCGGGAGCACATCGCCCTGGCCAAGGAGCTCGACCTCGTCCTGCAGATCCACGACCGGGATGCGCACGACGACGTGCTCGCCGTCCTGGCGGCCGACGGTGCGCCGGCGCGCACGGTCCTGCACTGCTTCTCCGGTGACGCCGCGATGGCGAGGTACTGCGTGCAGCAGGGCTGGTACCTCTCCTACGCGGGTTCGGTGACCTTCTCCTCCGCGCGCGACCTGCGTGCGGCACTGCACGAGACGCCGCTGGACCGGATGCTCCTGGAGACCGACGCCCCCTACCTGGCGCCGCACCCGTTCCGCGGTCGGCCCAACGGGTCGTACCTGGTGGCCGCGACCGCCCGCGCGGTCGCCGCAGAGCTGGGACGGGGGCTCGACGAGGTCTGCTCAGCGGTGTCGCAGGCCTCCGAGGAGCTCTACGGGCCCTGGTGACCGACTTCACCCGGGTGGACGGGGATCGCCCGATTACCCGCTGTCGTGGCCTTTCCGTTACCGTCAGGGGGTCACCGGCGCCGATGCGGCCGGCGATCGTCCGTGTCCCCGACGGCAGGAGTCGTGTGCCGGTCCATACCGATCGACGTCGCCACCGGCGCAGTGAGCGAGGACGGCTCACCGCGCAGGCGCTGGTGCTCGCCCTCGTCGTGGCCGGCACGACGGCGTTCGCGACCCTGCAGAAGACCGTCACCATCGATGTCGACGGGGAGCTGTCGATGGTGACCGCGTTCGGGCGGACCGTCGAGGACGTGCTGACTGCCGAGGGTGTCGACGTGGGTGAGCGCGACCAGGTCGCCCCGGCGCTCGGCGCCCTGCTGGCCGATGGCTCCCAAGTCATGGTGCGGCACGGTCGCGAGGTGGTTGTCGAGATCGACGGCGAACGCCGGACGGTCTGGACGACAGCGCTCACCGTCGAGGACATCCTGGCCGAGCTGGGCCTGCGCGGGGAGCTGCGGACGTCCGCATCCCGGTCAGCCGGCGTCGGCACGGACGCGCTGCGGGTGTCAACCCTCAAGACGGTGCACGTCGCGGTCGACGGGGGGACGGTAGACCTCAGCACGACCGCCTCGACGGTGCGCGAGGTGCTCAGTGAGCTGGACGTGGTGCTCGGGGAGTTCGACCGGGTGTCGGTCTCCCCCGACGCGGCAGCCGTCGACGGGCTCGTGGTCAAGGTGGACCGGGTGGTCGGTGTGACCCGCTCCGAGACGACGCCTGAGCCGTTCACGACCGTCCGCCAGGACGATCCGTCGCTGGCCCAGGGCCGTGAGGTCGTCTCCGTGCAGGGCCGCGACGGTGCCAAGGTCGTCACGTTCGTCGCCCACGAGCTCGACGGCGTCGAGATCGGCAGGGTGCTGCTGGCCGAGTCCGTCGTCACCGCCCCGGTCGCCCAGGTGGTCCGGGTCGGCACCCTCGTCGCCCCCGCCGCGTCGAGCGTCCCGCCGGTCGAGGCCGGGACCTCCCGCGCGATCGGCCTCGAGATGGTTCTCGCACACGGCTGGAGCGAGTCGGAGTTCGCCTGCCTGGACGAGCTGTGGAGCCGGGAGAGCGGCTGGCGGGTCAACGCGGCCAACTCCAGCAGCGGTGCGTACGGCATCCCGCAGGCCTTGCCCGGGTCGAAGATGGCGACGGCCGGTGCCGACTGGGAGACCAACCCGAGGACCCAGATCGCCTGGGGGCTCGGCTACGTCGAAGGTCGCTACGGCACACCGTGCGGGGCCTGGGCCTTCTTCCAGTCGCACAACTGGTACTGAGTCGGCTTGCACTGAGTCGACTGGTACTGAGTCGACTGGTACTGAGTCGCACACCGCTGACCAGCCCCGATTCGGCAGAAGATCACGAATGGGTTACGGTCATGTGTCGCTCTTGACGCCCTTCATGAGGGTGCGCGTGGCCTGACGGCCGTGTGGCGACGGGTCGGGCCCCGACGGTGCGGGTCGGCCCTACGGCCGGATCAGGTTCCGGCGTCCAGCCTCGGACATCATGTCCGATCCCCCGGATGGGCTGGCCCCGACCCGGTGCCCGGGACCACCGACCACGGGACCCACGTGACCTTCCTCAGCTCGCTCCGCCATGCCCTGCCCACCTTCGTTCCCGGCTCCACCCGAGCCGCGGCCACTCCGCCTGTCACACCGCCCTGATCGTCGTGGCCGGTGGGGCGTTCGCGGTCGCGAACGCCCACAAGACGGTGACCCTTGACGTCGACGGCGAGATCAGCCAGGTCTCGACCTTCGCCGGCAGCATCGCCGGCCTGCTCGACGAGCAGGGGGTCGAGACCATCGAACGCGACGTCGTCGCGCCCGACTCGGACGCGGCCCTGCGCGGCGGGGACGACGTCGTCGTCCGGCACGCTCACCCCGTGACGGTGCTGGTCGACGGCGAGGGGACCACTGTGTGGACCACCGCGCTGAACGCGGACGAGGCGCTGACTGCCTTCGCGAGCCGCGGCGACGAGGTGAGCCTGGTGGCCTCGCGCTCCGGCGGAAACCGTGCCGACCTGTCGTTCCGGCTCGCTGCCGGCCCGGTCGACGTGGTCGTCGACGGCCGCACCGAGCACGCAGACGGCAGGGTCGGGCTGGAGCAGGTGCTCGCGGACCTCGGGATCACCCTCGGTGAGTACGACCGGTTGCACGTCGTCCGCCTCGACGCCCGCCTGACGGTCGTTGTCCAGCGCGTCGAGGTCCGGGAGGAGGCGACCACGAGCGCGGTCCCCTTCGAGACGGCGACCCAGGCCGCGGCCGACCTCTACCGCGGGCAGCAGCGCACCGTCGTCGCCGGCGTGCCCGGCGTGCGCACCACGACGTCCCGGGTGGTGCTCGTCGACGGCGTGGAGGAGCCCCGCCGAGTGATCGGCGACGCCGTCACCATGCCGCCGGTCGCCGCAGTGGTGGGCGAGGGCACCCGGGCCCGGCCCGCGTCGTCCGGCGGCGGCGCGGTCGTCACGGGCGACGTCTGGGGCGCGCTGGCCCAGTGTGAGTCCGGCGGCAACCCCGGCGCCGTCTCGAGCAACGGCCTGTACTACGGCCTGTACCAGTTCTCGCTGGGCACGTGGGCAGCCATGGGTGGCAGTGGCCTGCCGTCGAACGCCTCGCCCGCCGAGCAGCTGCAGCGCGCGCAGGCTCTGCAGGCCCGCTCCGGCTGGGGTCAGTGGCCGGCCTGCGCGGCCAGTCTCGGGCTGCTCTGACCAGGTGGGCCGGCCGGGGTCCGTCCGCCAGGCACCGCCGCGCCCTACCCTGCTGACATGACCAGTGACGCCCTGCTGGGCCCGGCACAGATCCGGGGCCTGGCAGGGCGTCTCGGTCTGCGCCCGGCCAAGGCCCGCGGCCAGAACTTCGTGGTCGACGCCGGAACGATCCGGCGGATCGTGCGCGTGGCAGGAGTCCGTGCGGGGGAGCAGGTGGTCGAGGTCGGCCCCGGTCTCGGCTCCCTCACCCTCGGCCTGCTCGAGGTCGGCGCGTTCGTGACAGCCGTGGAGATCGACCCTGTCCTGGCCCGCGAGCTGCCCATCACGGTCGCCGACATCGCGCCCGGCTGGGCGGACCGATTGACGGTCGTCGCGGCCGACGCGCTGGCCGTCACCGAGCTGCCCGGGCCGCCGACCGCCCTGGTCGCCAACCTGCCGTACAACGTCGCGGTGCCCGTCCTGCTGACCTTCCTTGCCCGGTTCGAGTCCCTCGAACGGGTGCTCGTGATGGTGCAGTCCGAGGTGGCCGACCGGCTCGCGGCGCCGCCGGGCTCCCGGACCTACGGCGTGCCCTCGGCCAAGGCCGCCTGGTACGCCGACGTCCGGCGCGCCGGCTCGGTGGGCCGGGCGGTGTTCTGGCCGGTGCCGCGGGTGGACTCCGCCCTGGTGGCCCTGCAGCGCCGGAACCCGCCGGCCACCACCGCCGACCGGGAGCAGGTGTTCGCCGTGGTCGACGCGGCGTTCGGCCAGCGCCGCAAGACGCTGCGGGCGGCGCTCGCCGGTCTGGCCGGGTCCGCCGATGCCGCGGAGCGCGCCCTGCTGGCCGCGGACATCGGCCCCAGCACCAGGGGGGAACGGTTGGGTGTTGCCGACTTCGCTCGGGTCGCCGAGCACATCGACTGGGCGAACGCGGGTCCTCGCCTGCGGTGAGGCCGGCGCGCCGGTCCGCACCTGCGCGCCGATCAGCGATCAGCGGTCGGCACGGGGCGCCGGCCTCTGCCAGAGTTGGGCGGTGACCTACCGCACTCGCGAGACGACCCGAGCGCGTGTGGTGCGGGTGCGGGCGCCGGGCAAGGTGAACCTGTCCCTCGCCGTCGGGCGGCGGCAGGACGACGGCTACCACGAGCTCGTGACGGTCCTCCAGGCGGTCTCGCTGCACGAGGACCTGGTCGCGACCGCCGCCGACGAGCTGACCGTCGAGGTGCGGGGCGCGCAGGCCGACCAAGTGCCCCTCGGGCCGGACAACCTCGCACTGCGGGCGGCCCGTCTGCTCGCCGACGCAACGGGCGTCCATGCCGGTGCTCACCTGATCATCCACAAGTCGGTCCCGGTCGCCGGCGGGATGGCCGGCGGCTCCGCCGACGCCGCCGCGGCACTCCTGGCGTGCGACGCGCTCTGGGAGACCGGGCTCAGCCGCGGCCAGCTGGCCGAGCTGGCCGCAGCTCTCGGTTCCGACGTGCCGTTCGCCCTGCACGGGCACACCGCCCTCGGCCGTGGCAGGGGACACCTGCTCAGCCCGTTGCTCACCAAGGGCGAGTACCACTGGGCCTTCGGTCTGCGCGCCGCCGGGCTGTCCACCGCAAGCGTCTACGACGCCTACGACCAGGTGGTGGGTGCGCTGGCGCCGGAGGAGCCCGACGTCGACCGGAAGCTGGTCCGGGCCCTGCGGGCCGGGGACCCGGTCGCCCTCGGCGCCGCCTTGTCCAACGACCTGCAGCCGGCGACCCTCGAACTGGCCCCAGAGCTGGCCGAGACGCTCGCGGTCGCCGAGGACGCCGGGGCCCTCGGCGTGGTGGTCAGCGGCTCAGGCCCGACGGTTGCGGCGCTCGCGCGGGACCGGCGTCATGCGCAGGCGATCGGACGGGCCCTGCTCGGCGCCGGGGTGGTCGATGGGGTGCTGTACGCCGTCGGCCCGGTGCCCGGTGCCCGGCTGCTGAGCACGACGGAAGGCACGGGCCCGACGCCGCCCGGCGGGGCGCAAGCGTTCGGCGGCCCGAAGCCCGTGCCGGACCAGGACTGAGCCTCAGGCGTCGAACGGCGCGACGACCACCCGCAGCAGGTCCGCGAGGGCCAGCTGCTCGGCATCACTCAGGCCGACCAGCAGATCGCGCTCCACGTGCAGCAGGTCCTCCATGGCCGAGTCCACCTGGGTCAGGCCGGTCGCGGTGAGCCGCACCAGGACACCCCGCCGGTCACCCGGCGTCGGCAGCCGTTCCACCAGCCCGTGGCTCGCCAGGCGATCGATCCGGTTGGTCATCGTCCCGCTGGTGACGAGGGTCTGGCTGACCAGCGTGCCCGGGGACAGCTGATACGGCTCGCCCGCCCGTCGCAGCGCCGACAGGACGTCGAACTCCCACACCTCGAGCCGGTGCCGCGCAAAGGCGGTGCGCCGCGCCAGGTCGAGGTGCCGGGACAGCCTGGTCACCCGGGAGAACACCGACAACGGCGCGACGTCGAGGTCCGGGCGTTCCCGGCGCCAGGCCTGCACGATCCGGTCGACCTCGTCGATCACCGCCTGCCCTCCCCGCGCAGGTGCGGCTGGCGCTGCAGACCGGCCAACCCGTTCCAGGCGAGGTTGACCAGGTGCGCCGCGACCTCGGTCTTCTCCGGGCTGCGGGCGTCCAGCCAGTACTGCCCGGTGAGCGCAACCATGCCGACCAGCATCTGGGCGTAGATCGGCGCGACCCGCGGGTCCAGCCCGCGCTTGGTGAACTGGTCGGCCAACAGGTGCTCCACCTGCATCGCGACGTCGCCGATCAGGCTCGAGAAGGTGCCGGTGGACTGCGCGACCGGGGAGTCCCGCACCAGGATCCGGAACCCGTCGGTGGAGGACTCGATGTAGTCGAGGAGCGCGAGGGCCGTGCGCTCCACCAGCAGCTGCGGATGACCGCCGGCCTCGAGCGCGCCGATCAGGGCCTGGGTCAGGGCCCGGATCTCCCGGTCGACCACGACGGCGTACATGCCCTCCTTGCCGCCGAAGTGCTCGTAGACCACCGGCTTGGACACCTGCGCGCGGGCCGCGATCTCCTCGACGCTCGTGCCGTCGAACCCCTTCTCCGCGAACAGCTGGCGGGAGACGTCCAGCAGCTGCTCGCGCCGCTGGTTGGCGGTCATCCGAGCGCGAGCGGGCCGCTTGGCTGGGGAGGTCACCTGCCCATCATGCCGTGCGGGGCTGGCAGACTGGGTCTCCGTCGCCCTCGCACCGCGATTCCACCCGGTGCCCATGACGATCCGCCTTGGTGTAACGGCAGCACGCAGGCCTTTGGTGCCTTGCAGTCCAGGTTCGAATCCTGGGGGCGGAGCCGACCCGATCGGCCGCCGCCGACCACCGTCGATGGTCCCGGCTCCCGACCCCGCGAGGCGACGGTAGAGTGGCCCCGCGCTCCACGCACCGCGTGCCCTCGTCGCTCCCGCAGTGGCGGCGGGCAGGCCAGCCGACCCGACGGGAGTTCGCAGTGACCACCGTCCGCCCCGCTGCCGTCGTCGTCCTTGCCGCTGGTGAGGGTACCCGGATGCGTTCGGCAACACCCAAGGTGCTGCACACCCTTGGTGGTCGTTCCCTGCTGGGCCACTCCCTTGCCGCCGCCGCCGAGCTGAAGCCGCACCGGATCGCCGTCGTGGTCCGCCATGGACGGGACGCGGTCGCCGCCCACATCCGCGAGATCGACCCCGCCGTGCTGGTGGCGGACCAGGACGAGGTGCCGGGGACCGGGCGGGCGGTCCGTTGCGCGCTGGCGGTGCTCGACGGCGCGGCCCATGCCGACCTGGTCCGGCACGGCGGCACCGTCGGACCGGTGGACGGACAGGTCGACGGGCCGGTCGTGGTGCTGGCCGCCGACATCCCGCTGCTGGACGGCCCGACCCTTGCCCAGCTGCTCGAGGCGCACGTCGCCGATGCCAATGCCGTCACGATCCTGACCACCGACGTGGCCGACCCCACCGGGTACGGCCGGATCGTCCGGGACCCCGGCACGGGCCAGGTCGCCCGGATCGTCGAGCACAAGGACGCCGACCCCGCCGAGCGCGAGATCACCGAGGTGAACGCCTCGGTCTACGTGTTCGACTCGACGGTGCTCCGCGCGGCCCTGACCCGGCTCGGCAGGGACAACGCCCAGCGCGAGGTCTACCTGACCGACGTGGTCGCCATCGCCCGCTCCGAAGGTGGTGCGGTGCGCGCCCTGCAGGTGGACGACCCCATGGTGGTGGCGGGTATCAACGACCGGACCCAGCTGGCGGTGCTGCGAGCCGAGCTCAACCGGCGGCTGCTCACCGACTGGATGCTCGCCGGCGTCACGGTGGTCGACCCGGCCACCACCTGGGTGGACGTCGACGTCGAGATCGAGCGGGACGTCACCCTGCTGCCCGGCACCCAGCTGTACGGGAGCACCCGGGTGGGCGAGGGCGCGACGATCGGCCCGGACACCACGTTGACCGACGTCGAGGTGGGCGCCGGGGCGCAGGTGGTGCGCAGCCACGGGACCGGTGCGCGGGTCGGGACGGGCGCCGTCGTCGGGCCGTTCGCCTACCTGCGGCCGGGGACCGACCTGGGCGCCGATGGCAGGATCGGCGCGTTCGTCGAGACCAAGAACGCCACGATCGGCGCGCACTCCAAGGTGCCGCACCTGTCGTACGTCGGGGACGCAACGATCGGCGAGCACACCAACATCGGCGCGGGGACGATCTTCGTCAACTACGACGGGATCGCCAAGCACCGGTCCACCATCGGCTCCTACGTGCGGATCGGCTCGGACAACGCGCTGGTCGCTCCGGTGGTGATCGGTGACGGCGCCTACACGGGTGCCGGCTCGGTGATCCGTCGTGACATCCCGCCGGGCTCCCTCGGGGTCAACACGGCGCCTCAGCGCACGATCGAGCGCTGGGTGCTGCGCCGCCGCCCCGGCTCGGAGTCCGCCGACGCCGCAGCCGTTGCGCTGGGCGATGACGAGCTGTCCGCCCAGGCGGAGCGCGAGCAACTCGCCAGTGCAGCCGATCTCACAGGGACCGAGGGCCAATGAGCATGACGGGGATCACCACCCGCGACGGGGAGAAGCGCCTCGTCCTGATCTCGGGCCGCGCACACCCGGAGCTGGCCGACGACGTCGCGCGCGAGCTCGGCGTCGAGCTGGTGCCGACGACGGCCTACGACTTCGCCAACGGCGAGATCTACGTGCGGTTCGGGGAGAGCGTCCGCGGCGCTGACGCCTTCGTCCTGCAGAGCCACGCCACCCCGATCAACCGGTCGATCATGGAGCAGCTGATCATGGTCGACGCGCTCAAGCGGGCGTCGGCCAAGACCATCACGGTGGTGCTCCCGTTCTACGGGTATGCCCGCCAGGACAAGAAGCACCGCGGCCGCGAGCCGATCTCGGCCCGGCTGATGGCCGACCTGTTCAAGACGGCCGGCGCCGACCGTCTGATGAGCGTCGACCTGCACGCAGCGCAGATCCAGGGCTTCTTCGACGGGCCGGTCGACCACCTGTGGGCCATGCCGTTGCTGGTGGACTACGTGCGGACGCGGGTGGACGCCACCAACGTCGCCGTCGTCTCCCCGGACGCCGGCCGGATCCGCGTCGCCGAGCAGTGGGCGGCCAAGCTGGGCGGCTGCCCCCTGGCGTTCATCCACAAGACACGGGACATCACTGCACCGAACCGTTCCGTCGCCAACCGCGTGGTGGGCGAGGTCCAGGGGCGCACCTGCGTCCTCGTCGACGACCTGATCGACACCGGCGGCACGATCGTCGAGGCGGTCCGGGTGCTCCTGGCCGATGGCGCGAGGGACGTCATCGTCGCCGCAACCCACGGAGTCCTCTCCGACCCGGCCCGGCAGCGCCTGGAGTCCTGCGGGGCGCGTGAGGTCGTGGTCACAGACACCCTGCCGATCCCCGAGGAGGTGCGCTTCGAGCACCTCACTGTGCTCTCGATCGCACCGCTGCTCGCCCGGGCCATCCGTGAGGTGTTCGACGACGGCTCGGTCACCTCGCTGTTCGACGGCGCGGCCTAGCACCCGACGGGCGAGCCCGGCACAGGCCGCCCGATGGGCCCCGGACAGTTCGTCGCCCTGGGTCCGGGCGGGTACGCTGGGTGGGTTGCCTCGGCGAGGGACGTCGGACGGTCGGTGGCGCCAGCCACCACCGCTCTGACGTGATCGACGCTCCGTGATCGACGCGGCGGTGGTGGGCGTGCGCCCGTCCCTCCTGCGTCCCGCGTCGAGGCCCACACTGCGGCCCCGCAGCTGCAGTCCCACGCACCCGCCACCCAGCCAGGAGACCCCACCGTGACCGAGGTCAAGCTCGCCGCCGTCGCCCGCACCGAGTTCGGCAAGGGTGCGGCCCGCCGCATCCGTCGTGCCCACCAGCTCCCGGCCGTGCTCTACGGCCACGGGGCCGCACCGCTGCACATCACCCTGCCGGGCCACGAGACGATGATGGCTCTCAAGCACGCCAACGCCCTGCTGACCATCCAGATGGACGGCACGGACCACCTCGCCATCGTCAAGGACATCCAGCGCGACGCGGTACGCAGCGTGATCGAGCACGTCGACCTGTTGACCGTCGTCAAGGGCGAGAAGGTCACCGTCGTCGTGCCGATCCGGGTGGTCGGCGAGTCCGCACCCGGCACCATCCACCTGCTCGAGATGCAGTCCGCGCACATCGAGGCCGAGGCGACCAACCTGCCCGACCGCCTCGAGGTCTCGGTCGAGGGCCTGGTGGCCGGCGTCACGCTGCGTGCCGCTGACCTGCAGATGCCCGCCGGTGTCATCTACCTCGGCGACCTCGACGACGTCATCGTCGCCATCTCCGTTCCGCAGAGCGAGGAGGAGCCCGAGGTGGGCGAGGTCGGCGAGCCGACCGAGGCGGCCCTTGACGCTGACGCGTCCGACGAGGAGGCGTGACCTGAGCCTGCGCGACCTGCTCCACCGTCACCCGTCACCGGTGGCGGGGGAGCCCGCGCGTGAGGAGGCGGAGTCGATGAGCCCGTGGGTCGTCGTGGGCCTCGGCAACCCGGGCCCGCGCTACACCGGCAACCGGCACAACGTCGGGCAGATGACCGTCGATGCACTGGCCGCCAGGAGCGATGGCCGGTTTCGGTCGCACCGGGGACATGCCCAGGTTGCGGACGTGCGGCTGGGGACGGGACCCGGTGGGGTCCCCGGGCCGCAGGTTGTGCTGGTCAAGACCACCGGGTACATGAACCTCTCCGGCGGCCCGGTGGCGTCCGTGCTGGCCTGCCGCGGTGCATCCGACCGCCTGATCGTGGTGCACGACGACTTCGACATCCCGTTCGGCCAGGTCCGGCTCAGGATCGGTGGTGGCGAGGGTGGGCACAACGGACTGCGCAGCGTCAGCGCCGCCCTCGGCAGCCGGGAGTACCTGCGGGTCCGGGTCGGGATCGACCGGCCACCCGGTCGGATGGACCCGGCCGACTACGTGCTGCGGGACTTCACCGCCACCGAGCGGCGGGACCTCCCGTGGCTGGTCGACGCCGCCGCCGACGCGGTCGAGCTGGTCGTCGCGCAAGGCCTGCTCGCCGCCCAGCAGCGCTTCCACAGCCCGGCCTGACCGTCTGTCGCGCGCGGCCGGCAACCTCAGGCAGAGCGAAACCGGAGATCGCGGGGGCGACGGCATCGCGGCGACCGGTCGTGGCCCGCGGCTGGAATCCCGCCGAACGGGTGAAAAACGCCCATAACGATAGACCCGGCCGGACTCAGACGAATATTCTGACGGCGACATCCCCCAGGTGATCGGCCCTGCCATGAGCATCCTTGAGCGCGAACTGCTTGACCTTCCGCCAGAGCCGATCGCAGACCGACGGGGCGTGGCCGCGGAACCCCGTCGCTCGTGGGCATCGACGCAGCCCTACGAGCGTCGTCGGACGCCGTTCAACGACACGACCACGCGGGCGTTGCTGTGGCCCTCCGTCGGGGCTTCGTACCGGCGCCGCGCCCTGGCTCTTGATGCGTTGTCGGCGCTGAGCGTGGGATCCGTGCTGATGATGTCGCTCTACGGCGGCGGCCCGCAATCCGCTGCGCTCCTGGTCGGTGGGACGGGTGTCTTCTTGGCACTCGTGGCCGCGGCTCGTGGCTATGAGCAGAGGTCCTTGGGCGACGGCCCAGCCGAGTTCCAGGCGGTGATCAGGGCGGGCCTCACCGGTGCGCTCTTGCTGATGGGCCTCAGCTACGCGACCAAGGTCGAGGTATCGCGACTGCTGGTCTTCGTCGGGATACCGGTCATGCTCTTTGTCGCTCTCGTCGCGCGCTACGTCAACAGGCGGCTCCTGCATCATGCCCGGGTTCGCGGCGATGCGATGAAGCGGACGTTGATCGTCGGTGACGCGCGGGCCGTTTCGCGAGTCGCACGTGACCTCGCCGATGCCCCCTACCACGGCTTCCAGGTGACGGGCGTCTGCCTGCCCAGCCTGGACGACGGCGTGCCGCGCGCGGGACTACCGGTCGTCGGTGCGATCGCGGACGTGCCGCAGGTTGTCGCTGACCGGGCCGTCGACGTCGTGGTGGTCGCGGGTACGACGCTCTCCGGCGAGGCGCTACGTCGCCTGTCCTGGGCGCTCGACCGCGCAGGCGTGCAACTCATCCTGGTGCCTGACCTCGTCGAGGTGAACGGTCCACGGCTGAGCCTGCGACCCGCGGCGGGTCTGTCGCTTCTCGAGGTCGAGGTTGTCGCGCCCCGGTATCGGATGGTTGCCAAGGCGGTCTTCGATCGGGTCGCTGGGACCGCGCTCCTCGCGCTCGCCGCTCCGGTGATCGCGATCGCGGCAGTGGCCGTGCGGCTCACGTCATCAGGACCGGCCTTCTACCGGCAGACGCGGGTCGGGGTGGACGGTGTCCCCTTCACGATGTGGAAGATCCGCAGCATGCACGTGGATGCCGGTGCGCGCCTGGGCGAGCTGGTCAGCCTGGACGAGGGGGCGGGGGTTCTGTTCAAGGTGCGCGACGACCCGCGTGTGACCTCGGTCGGGAGGTTCCTGCGGCGGTACTCCCTCGATGAGCTGCCGCAGCTGTTGAACGTCGTTCGGGGCGACATGTCGTTGGTGGGGCCACGTCCGCCGCTCGGTGAAGAGGTGGCGCAGTACGAGGATGCGGTCCACCGACGTCTGCGCGTCAAGCCCGGTCTCACTGGCCTGTGGCAGGTCTCCGGCCGGTCGGACCTCAGCTGGGAGGAGTCGGTGCGGCTGGATCTGCGGTACGTCGACAACTGGTCCGTCGTGATGGACATGATGATCCTGTGGAAGACCGCACGCGCCGTCCTCCTGGGTACAGGGGCGTACTGACCGCAGGTCCTCGATCCACGGCTGCGCGTCGACCTGCTTCGTCAGCTGCCGCGGGAGACGCTGACGGCTGAGCCGTCGGTGAAGGTGTTGCCCGTGACGGTTGCGGCGGCCCTGGTGGTCTCGACCATGATGATCGCGCACCGGCTGAGCCGCTGGCCGGTACCGAAGACGCTGTTGGTGATCGACAGCCCCGGCGGCGGCCCGTAGGACTTCTCCGCGACGTTGATCGTGCACGCACCGTTGTCGGCGTGGTTGGCCCGGAAGGTGAACCCGACTACCGACCCGCGGTCCTGGGTGATCATCACCGCAGAGTTCGTCCCACCCTCCAGGGTGCTGTTGACGACCTGGATGTTCGCGCCGATGGCGACCTGGACGTTGTCGTCGTGGGACTCCAGGTTCGCCGCATCGGCCGGGTAGTACAGGTTGTCGTGCAGGTAGGAGCTGTCCACGGTCACGTTGTCGCCGATGATCTTGACCTGGTCGACCACCGTGTGGATGTCCACCCGTCGCAGGGTGAAGCCCATCCCCACGATCCCGTCGACGAACCGCGAGGGTGCCTGGGCGAAGATCTCGCTGTCCTCGATGAGCAGGTTGGTGCCCGGACCGGCGTCGCTCTGCACCAGGGACATCGGCGAGGTCAGAGGCGTCGCCGGGCCGCGGATGATCGAGTTGCGGATCACCACGTTCGCAGCCCTGACCCGCACGAAACCACGCACGTCCAGGCCGTCGATCACCGTGCCGGCCACTGTGATCGTCAGGTTGCCGTCGTAGACGATCAGCTGAGTTCCCGCGGGTACACCGGTGTTCGCGTCACCCGGCGGGCCACCCGGGGCGGGCGCGGTCGGCGTCGCCGCGACGCCGACGTTGCGCGTGAAGTACTCGTCGCTGGCGATGATGCCGCCGATGATCGCCTCGACGCGGTCACCTGCCTGGATCTTGCCCACCCAGGTCGTGCGCCCGCTGGGATCGATGTGGCGGCCGAGCAGGTCGACGTAGTAGCCGTCGACGACCGTCGTCAGGTGCTCGGTCGACAGCAGGAAACCCATGCCGACCTGGGTGCGGCTGAGGCCGCTGCGGAGCGCCTGGACCCAGTGGTTGACCTCGGACGTCGCGGCGCTGCGCCCGAGCACGTGCTGGTACAGCCTGCGCACCCAGCCCGCGTCGGTGGACCCGGCCCGCAGGTAGTACTCGGGCGAGGCGAGGAAGCCGGCCTCCATCTGCTGGATGGTGCCCCCGGCAGCCATCATGGTGAGCCAGTTCTGCAGGCCTGCCGCGTCCGGTGCGCGGTCGAGGTAGTGGTTGTAAGACGCGGTGATCAGCCGGCTGCGGTACTCGGTGGAGGAGGTGATCGCGTTGGCCACCGCGACGCGCGGCGTCCCCGCGCGCAGGGCCGACGTCCAGGTCTGCAAGCCGGCCGGGTCGACCGGGCGGCCGAAGAGGTCCCGGTACACCGCCGTGACGTAGGTTGCCGTGTCTGTGGCGGTCGTCGTCGGCAGGCTGGTGGCCGCTGCTGCGTGCGACGGCGCCGCGGGCACGCGAGCCTGTGCGGGTGTCGCGGCCATCGTCGAAGCCATGGCCGTGGTCAGCGCGGTCGCGACCAGGATCGAGGTCCACCGGCGGTGTCGTTGTGTGGCATCCGGGGTCGGGGCCGGTGGCGTCCGGCCGATGGCGGCGGTACGTGCCGGTGAGTGCTTACGGCTGAAGTCCACGAGTGCTCCGTAAATCGGTAGCCAGGCTGACCCGACTGGTCCCTTGGCTTTGCGTCCCCGCCTCACGACGGGTTTGCTCTTGTCGTCTACGTCTGCGTGTCTGTGTGCGTGTCACCGGCGAGCGTCGCCTACTCCCTCGCCCGTTTACTATCGGCAGGAGTTCCGTCGACCTGAATAGCATCTCGACCGGTTTGTCTGATCGTGAATGGGTCATTTCATGCCGTATCCGGCCAGACCCGTCATAGGCGTACGTCAGTCGGGCAAGATCGATGGGTCGCGTCCCAACCTCGGTGTGAATGACAGCGGACGTAGGTTCCACTCGATAACCGCCAAGTTGCCGAGGAAGGACCCACGCCCGTGTCGGTACGAGTATCGCCCACCGACAAGATCCGTCACCAGATCGATGCCCTGTTCGAGGAGGGGATCGATCTGGCCAAGACGCTGGAGCAGGTCGCTCGCCTCGGCGCCCAACTGATCATCCAGACCGCTGTTGAAGCGGAGGTCGAGGAGTTCCTCGGTCGGGCCCGCTACGAACGCGCCGCCCGGGTCGAGGACGCCCGCCCGGGCAGCCGCAACGGGTTCTGCCCGACCACGATCAAGACCACCGCCGGGCCAGTCACGGTGCACCGCCCGAAACTGCGCGGGACGACCGAGAAGTTCGCCTCCCGACTGTTCGGCGCGGGAGTGACCAAGACCAACGCGTTGGAGTCGTTGGTGATCGCCGGCTACGTCCGGGGGCTGTCCGACCGCGATGTGCAGGCCACCCTCGCCGATGCCCTCGGCGCCGAGGCCGCGCTGAGCAAGTCCACGGTGTCCCGGGTCTGCGACGCCATCCGGCACGAGTTCGCCACCTGGGCCGAACGCAGCCTGACGGACGTGGAACTGGACTACCTGTTCCTGGACGGCTCGTTCTTCAAGATGCACGCCGGCGCCCGCGCCGAACCCATCCTCGCGGCGTGGGGCATCACCACCAACAGCACCCCGGTGCTGGTCGGGCTGGCCCCCGGCGGAACCGAGTCCACCGACGCCTGGGCGGACTTCTTGTCCGAGCTGGTCGGCCGCGGGCTGCGACCACCGCTGCTCATCATCAGCGACGCCGCCCCTGGGCTGCTCAGCGCCTGCGAGCAGGTCTTCGGTCGCTCGCTTCGCCAGAAGTGCCTGATCCACCGGGCTCGGAACGTTCTGGCGAAGGTCCCCGCCGAAGCACAGACCGAGCTCAAGAACGCCTACTGGCAGCTGTTCGGCCTCGACGACGAGCACGCCGCCAAGCTCAACCCCGGCCCGGAGCTCGTCGCGTTCGTGCAGGCCCGCATCGACGTGTTCGCCAGCACGTACATCGCCCGCTACCCCGCGGCGGTGAAGTGCTTGCTCGCCGACCGTGAGCAGCTCACCAGCTACCTGCGCTTCCCCGTCGAGCATCACCGCCGGATCCGGCACTCCAACTTCATCGAGCGCACCTTCGGCGAGACCCGCCGCCGCGTGAAGGTCATCGGCCGGCTCCCCTGCGAAGCGAGCTGCCTGTCGCTGGTCTGGGCCGTGCTGGACCGCGCAAGCCGCGGCTGGCGCGGCTTCACCATGACCAGCGAGAGCACCCGCCAGCTGCAAGACCTGCGTCGCGCGCTGCTCGACCCGCCCACCCAACTACGACCCGCACGAGACACACGACCCCACCACGACGAACTCACCGAAACCGTCGGAGCCGTCGCCTAACATCGTCACCAGTGAGAGCCCACGTCCGTGGATTTACACCGAGGTTGGGACGCGACCCAGATCGATGGGGACCATGGGTCTCCCGGTCTGTGACTTGAGTCACGGAGCTTCCGGGCATAACGGGCGCAAGGGCTCAACAAGGGCGGGGTGGCGTGGCGTCGAGGGTGCCATCAGGCTTGCCCGGCCGGGCACGAGCTGCCGCCTCCGGTCCCCACCGACCGCTCGGCGGCATCCGCCCACCGAGCAGCCGTGACCACGCTCGTCACCGGCCAGGATCGACGGAGGAGCCGGGGCTCCGCCCCGGCCGCGCACGACGGTGGTCTCGGCGTGATCAGACGCATTCGGCAGGTCAGGCGAAAGCGCCGGGTGAAATCCGGCACAGGGTGCGATTCGGGATATATGCCCGGGATACGATCACGTCCGACAGTGGACTTCGGGGGTGCCCACCAGGTGACGTCGGCTGCAGGACGGCCCTTCGACCGGCTCAGTCGGGCGGACCGCCGGTGCGTCGCGGCGGAACCGGTCCGTCGTGACAAGCAAGGTGATCTCATGGAAGGCCAACGGCAGGAAGCGAATGGGGCGTCCGCCGATGCGGGCACCAGTGAAGAGGAGCGGCATGGGTAAGGCCGAGTCGCTCTCGGGCGCAGGCGTGGTGTCGGTCGCCGTGGTGGGGACGCGGGGTGTCCCCGCGCGCTACGGGGGCTTCGAGACAGCCGTCGAGGAGATCGGCCGCCGCCTCGCCGCTCGCGGTCACGACGTCACGGTCTACTGCCGCTCGGGGAACGGCGACCAGGCGACCACCTACCTGGGGATGCGCCTGGTCACGCTGCCGGCCTTGCGGCGGCGATCACTGGAGACTCTCAGCCACAGTGGCCTCTCGGTGCTTCACCTGCTGCGTCATCGCACCGACGTGGCCCTGGTGTTCAACGCCGCGAACGCTCCATGGCTGCCCCTCCTTCGAATGGCTCGTGTTCCGGTGGCGACGCACGTCGACGGTCTCGAGTGGAAGCGTGCCAAGTGGGGATGCGCTGGGAAGTCCTACTACCGCTGGGCCGAGTCGACGTCTGTCCGCTGGTCGGATGCCCTCATCGCCGATGCCGCTGGCATCCAGGAGTACTACGCGCGCTCGTTCGCAGTGCCGACCACCCTCCTGACCTACGGGGCACCCCGGATCGACCCCACTCGTGTCGAGCGACTCGGTGAGGTGGGTGTCGAGGCGGGCGGGTACCACCTGGTGGTCGCCCGCTTCGAGCCGGAGAACCACGTCGACCTCATCGTCGACGGATACGTGCGGAGCGCGGCGCGACGCCCGTTGGTCGTCGTCGGGTCCGCACCCTATGCCGACGCGTACACGGCTCGAGTCAGGGCGTGCGCGGGGGGCGACCCGCGGGTCAGGTTCGTTGGCGGCTTGTGGGATCAGGAGCTGCTTGACCAGCTCTACGCCGGTGCGCACACCTACTTTCACGGGCACTCCGTCGGCGGGACGAACCCGTCCCTGCTGCGCGCGATCGGTGCCGGGACTGCGACGATCGCCTACGACGTCTCCTTCAACCGTGAGGTGCTGCGGACGGACGGGGCGTACTTCTCCTCCTCCGACGACGTGGCGCGCGAGGTGGAGGCCTCCGAGTCCGACGAGGCCGCCGTACGCGCCCGCGGAGACGCCTTGCGCGTGCGCTCCCGTGACTACGACTGGGACCTCGTCACCGACGGGTATGAGCAGCTGGTGCGAGACCTGGCGGCGCACTCCGTTCCGAGGGTGCGACCGCACCGACGCGTTCCGGTGGAGGTGATCTGATGACCCAGAATGCAGCGCGCGAGAGCTACCGCCAGACCGTCCGGCGGCTGGCAGGGGCGCAGAAGGGAGCGGCGCGCAGCGCACCCGCGTACTCCCGGTTCGTCAACCGCCGTCTCGGCCGACTCCTCGCTGCCTGGGCCTACCGCGCCGGGTTGTCCCCGAACGCCGTGACCGGCATCAGCGCGCTCTTCACGTTCACCGGGATCGCGCTGCTCGTCGTGTGGCCCCCGTCCTGGGGCCTCGGCGCAGCGGTCAGCGGGTGCCTCGTCCTGGGCTACGCCTTCGACTCGGCCGACGGTCAGGTCGCCCGGCTCACCGGGACCGGGAGCCCAGCCGGCGAATGGCTCGACCACATGGTCGACGCGGTGAAGGTCTCCGCTCTGCCGCTCGCCCTCGCGGTCGGTCTTCACCGCTTCCATGTGGTCGACGACGTCTGGCTCCTGGTGCCGCTGGGCGGGGCCGTGATCGCTGCCGTTCTCTTCTTCGGCATGATCTTGACCGAGCAGCTGCGCCGGGCGCACGGCGTCACGTCCGTCGCGTCCACGACGGGTCGGGCCCCCTGGCTCCGGTCGATCGTGGTCGTCCCGACCGACTACGGGCTGCTCTGCCTGAGTTTCCTGCTGTTCGGTGCGCCGATGGTCTTCGTTGGCCTCTACACCGTCATCACCGTGGCTACCGCCGCCTTCCTCGTGCTGGCCGCGGTCAAGTGGTACCGCGAGATCCGGGGGTTGTCGCCATGGCTCGGGCGCCGGTCGGCCGAGCCCGGGTCAGACGGCGATGCGCACACGGCTTCGACCGGTCCCGGCCCGGCTCCGCCGGCCGTCGGCTAGTACCGTGGTCGTCCCGGTGGCGCCGCCATCCGGGTGAAAAGCGGTCGAGCGGCCCCACGCGGGAGGTCCGCTTCGGCCGTGGCCTGTCGGACGCCGAGTGTCTGGCGGATAATCGGGTGAACGTCATAGCGCGCAAGTGTCCGCGTCGGCGCCGTCTGTCGTCGAGAAGGGTGGCCCCGAGTGGAGCTCAGCGACTACGTCACGGTGGTGCGCAAGCACTGGGCCGTGATCATGCTGATCGGGCTTCTCGGTTTCGGTGCCGCGTACGGGTACTCCAAGTCGTTGCCGGTCACATACCGCGCGACGTCGAGCGTGTACGTCTCGGTCCCGTTTGGTGAATCAGTCGGGGAGCGGGTCCAGGGCGCGACCTATGCCGACGACCGGATCGAGTCCTACGCCCAGCTCGCGGCCACGCCGTTCGTCCTTGACCCGGTCATCGACGAGCTCGGCCTGTCCGCCACCGCACGCACGCTCCGGCGCTCGGTGACCGTGACAAGGCCGGTGAACACCTCGATCCTGGAGATCAGGGTGATCAGCGATGACCGGGAACGTGTGGCGGACGTCGCGAACGCGGTGAGCCTCGAGCTCGCCCGTGCGGTGGCCGAGCTCGAGGGTGACGCGGCGGGGGACCAGCCGACCGTGCAGCTCACAATGGTGGCGACCGCGTCCCCACCGGCCTTTGCGTTCGGGCCGAACACCAAGCTGAACTCGGCAACCGGACTCGCCGGTGGCCTCGCACTCGGGGTAGTGCTCGCCCTGACACGGACCATGGTCGACACCAGGATCCGCAGTGCCAAGGATCTGCGCCCGGTGACGGGTGCCGCCGTCCTGACCAGCGTGCGCCATGACCGCAAGACGGCGAAGGATCCGCTCGTCATGCGCAGCGACCCCTTGGGTGACCAGGCGGAGGCGGTTCGGCGGCTGCGGACCAACCTGCGGTTCCTCAACCTCGCGGGTCCCAGCCGGTCGATCATGGTCACCTCGGCCATCCCGAGCGAGGGGAAGAGCACGATCGCGGTCAACCTCGCGATCGCGATGGCCGAGGGGTCGTCGCGCATCCTGCTGATCGACGCCGACCTGCGCCGGCCGTCGGTTTCGCGCCGCCTCGGGCTGGAAGGCGCGGTCGGCCTCACGACGGTCCTCATCGGTGAGGCGGCCGTCGAGGACGTCATCCAGCCGTGGGGTGGCGCCATCGATGTGTTGCCGACCGGTCAGATCCCGCCCAACCCGAGCGAGCTCCTCGACTCCGCGGCGATGTCAGGCCTGCTCCGGCGGCTCGGCGCGTCGTACGACACCATCCTGCTCGACACATCGCCGCTCCTGCCGGTGACCGACGCGGCGGCGCTCTCACGCTTCGTGGACGGAGCGCTCCTTGTCGTGGGGTGCCAGACGGTGCACCGGCACCAAGTCGCGGAGGCGCTCGGCTCGCTCGCCGCCGTGGACGCGCGGGTGCTGGGTCTGGTGCTGAACCAGGTGCCTCGCAGGGAGTCCGGCTCTACCTATGTCTACGGGTCGAGCCCTCGCGCGACCGCGAAGTGGTGGACCTTTGCGTGGTTGCGTCGGCGGGCGGGCGCCGGGACGAGCCAGGCTGAGCCGGCGTCCGAGCCCACCCCGGCGGTGGGGGGTGATCGGGCGTCCGTCGCGGTCGACCCGACGCCCTTCGAGGTCCGTACGCCGCGGGCGGAGGTTGACCGGGCACACGAACCCACCCCGGCGGCGACAGCCATCACACGACCCAGTTTCAGGCCGACCGAGTCGGCGGAGTTCCGTGCCCGCCCGGATCGTTCGGACTTCAGCTTCCCGCCTGGCAATGAGTGACGTCTCTCAGGCGGGGGACGACCCACGGCACTCGAACCGCCTGTCGGCGACGCCCGCCGTCGTCAGTGAGCCCGCGATGAGCCCGTCGTGACGGCGGTCCGGACCCACGACCGGCTCGTCGTCCTCGAGTCCTTCCCGGAGCCTCGCCCGACGACAAACCCCTACCTCGTCCAGCTGGTGCGTGCTCTGCCCGCCGACGTCCACGTCATGAGTTTCACCTGGCGACGCGCGCTCACGGCGCCGTACGACCTGTTCCACGTGCACTGGCCTGAGAACCTTCCACGCGGGTCCACGAGGGCGCGGACGGCCGCGAGGCGGGCGCTCACGGCGGCGCTGCTGCTCCGGCTCGCCGCCCGGCGGACGCCGATGGTGCGCACCTTGCACAACACCGGGCCCCACGAGCCCGGTGGTCGGCTCGAGCGCGCGTTGCTGCGCTGGTGCGACCGACGGACGACGCTGTGGATCCGCCTCACGGCTTCGACGGTCCCCCCGTCCGACGCCCCTGTCGTGACGATCCCGCTCGGGCACTACCGCGACTGGTTCGCCGACCTGCCCCTCGCGCCGGCCGAGCCTGGCCGCGTCCTCTACTTCGGTCTTGTGCGCCCGTACAAGGGCGTCGAGGACCTGCTGGATGCGTTCGGTGAGCTGGCCGACCCCGCGGTGCGGCTCCGGCTCGTCGGCCGGACGACGCAGGACGCGGTGCGTGACCGCGTGGAACGCGCCATCCGCGCCGACCCGCGGATCGGTGCGCGGCTCGAGTACGTCGCGGACGAGGAGCTGGCGGACGAGGTCAGCCGCGCCGCCCTCGTCGTGCTGCCGTACCGCCGGCTGCACAACTCGGGCGCGGCGATCCTCGCCCTGTCGCTCGGTCGACCCGTCCTCCTGCCGAGCGGGTCGACGGCCGAGGAGCTCGCCGCCGAGGTCGGACCTGGATGGATCGAGACATTCACGCCGCCGCTCACGGGTGACGCACTCGCCGCGGCGCTCGCGCATGCGCGCGACCTGCGCCGCGCACCCGCTCCTGACCTTTCCCGGCGTGAGTGGCCGGCCGGTGGGCAGGCGCACGCCGCCGCCTTCCGGACCGCCGTCGCCCGTGCGCGTCGCGGTGGCCGCCGATGAGCGACCCCACCGCCCGCCTCGAGGTCGTGTTCCGCGCCGATCGCGACGTTGAGTCGTGGGCGCTCCGGCATCACCGTGGTGAGGCTCCCGGCCGGTGGCCTTACGGCCTGGACCTCCTCGCCTCCACCGCCACGTCGGTGACAGCTCGCGGACTTCCCGAACCCTCCCGTGTCTCGGCCGCGGCGGGTCGCCTCCGACACGTGCTCGGTCATTCGTCGGCGCTCCGACGCACCGAGATCGGCATCCGCGACATCGGCGTCGCCTGGGACGAGAGCCTCGCACGCCGGATGCTGTTCCAGGCGCCCCACCGCGAGATGTACGCGGGCACGATCTGGCTCACCGACACCCTCGCGCGCGGCGACGACCCGCGACGGCTCCGGTCGGTGCTGGGCGTCCTGCGCCGCATGCGCGGGATCTTCGTCAACAGCGCGGCGCAGGTGCGGCCGCTGCGCGAGGCTCTGGGGCCGGGCGGCCCCGACGTCTCCTTCTGCACCTTCGGCGTCGACGACGTCTTCTTCCGGCCCCGCCCCTACCCCGAGCGGCCGCTGATCCTGAGCGTCGGAGTCGACCAGGGACCGCGATCCGGCGACGCTGTTCGCGGCGCTGGAGGCGGTGCACCGCCAACGGCCCGCCGTCGAGATCCTCGTGCAGACCCGGTCGGGCGCCGAACCTCCGCCAGGCGTCACGAAGGTGCCGACGATGACGCATCTCGAGCTGCGGGACCTGTACGAGCGGGCCAGTGCCGTCGTCGTCGCCACCCGACCCAACCTCCACGTCTCGGGACTGACGGCGAGCCTCGAGTCGATGGCCATGGCGCGGCCCGTGGTGCTCACACGCACGCCCGGCGCCGAGGACTGCATCGAGGACGGGAGGACCGGGCTGTTCGCCTCGGTCGGTGACCCCGGGTCGGTTGCCGATCGCATCCTGGACCTCCTCGCGGCGCCGGAAGAGGCCAAGGTCCTGGGGGAGCGGGCGCGCGCGGCGGTCGAAGCGCGCCTCACCTCGGCCCACATGGTGCGCGGCCTGTCTCGTGCGATCGGGCTCAGCGACTGAAGCGGCGCGGCAGCACCCGGCGAACCAGCACGGCCCGCATCCGCTGTGCATAGCGGTGCAGGATCGCGACATCGCTGCGGCGCAGGCCGTAGAAGTCGCGCAACGGGACCCCGAAGTGGCGGCGCAGGAAGAGTTGCTTGAGGACGGTCATCGTGCTGAGGCTGATGAGGGTCGCCCACGCCGCACCCATTGCGCCCCATCGGGGCAGGAGCAGCACGAGCAGCGAGATGTTCAGAACGCACACGATGACGAGCACCACGGAGCGCAGCCCTGGCTTCCCGCGCGCACTCAGCCCGGCGCCCGCGATCGAGCCGGGGGTGCTGATGACGACGGCGAGCAACAGGATCGCCGCGACGGGAAGGGACGCCGAGAACTCCTTGCCGAAGAGCAGCGGCAACCACCACAGCATCGAGGTGCCAAGGGCCAGTGCGGCGGCCCCGGAGACCAGGGTGGAGATGCGGGCGGCCGCGGTGAGGCGGGCGTCATGGCTCTGGTGGGCGTCGGTCACGAAGGTGACGTCGCGGACTGATCGGTGGATGACGAGTGGAAGCTCGCTGAGGTTGACGGCCACGACGTACAGACCGAGCTGCTTGGCGCCGCTGAGGGGTGTCATGAGGGTCTGGTCGGCGCGCGCGATGAGCACTGTGGCGATCGTGCCGATCCACAGCCGCGAGCCGTAGCGCATGATGCTGCGGCTGGACGCCAAACCCTGTTCGTCCTGCTCGCGTGGTGGGAGGTGGCGCGGCAGGGTGATGTAGGCGAGCGCGCCCATCACCGGCATGACGGCGAGCACGACCGTCGCCGTGAACGGCGTCAGGTGCCCGGTGAGCCACAGCGGGATGAGAACGAGGAGGCGCAACCCGGACGCCAGCACCTTCTCGCGGGACACCTGGCGCCATCGCTGCATCCCTGAGGCGATCCCGCGCAGCACACCAAGGAGCACGGTCGGCAGGACGGCGAGGGCGGAGACGGACATCAGCCGCTGGATGCTCAGGTCACCGCCGCTGAGCAACGGGCGGGCGGCCAGCAGCGCGCCGGTGGCGAGCAGTCCGGCGAGCACGATGAGTCCGAAGCCGTTTCGCGCGGCCGCGCGCACGAGCCTGGGGTGGTGCGCGACGGTGTAGGTGACCGCCTCCGGGATGCCGAACGTCGTCAGAGCGATCGCAAGGCCCAGCGGTGCGGCGGCCGCGGCCACCGCACCGCGCCCGCTCACGCCGAGCGCCTGGGCGAGGATCGGCCCGCTGGCGAGCGCCGCGAGTGGCGGCACCAGGCTGCCCGCGAGGACGATCGTCATGCCGCGGGAGACCGCGCCGTCGGTGCGACCTGTCGTGGCGGAGTGCGCCGAGGGGGCGGCGGGGTCAGCCCGTTGCTCCTCGTCGCTCGACGTCACGCGGGCTCCTCATGGTGTGGTGATTCGCGCAGGATACGGCAGGCTCGACGGGGCGACATGATCCGTTCGTGTGGGGCTTCGGGCCACGGCTGGGTGTACTCGGCCATCACGTTGGTGACAGGCGGGTGAGCGGGGCGGCGCCGACGGCGTGGTGGTGTCGACCAGTGTTGTAGTACTCGGGCCAGGTTGGGTAGTCCGCGGTCCGCTCGTCGTTGGACGGGTAGGCCCGGAGGTAGGCCCATTCGCCTGCCAGGGTGCGGTTGAGGCGTTCGATGCTCCTTGCCGTTCTGCCAGGGGCAGTGGGGTTTGATGAACCAATGCTCGGTGCCGTGGCCGACGAAGTGGTCAAGGGCCCGGTCGATGGAGCCGGCGCAGGTGGTGGCCTCTCTCGTCAGCCAGGATCTCGGAGTAGGCCACCTGGGAGTGGTCATCGACGGCGGAGTGGACGTAGTCGAAGCCGATGCGGGTGTTGCGGCGCCGAGATGTCGATCCGGCGGCTCGCCCGCGGGCCTTCCACCCCCCGCCGTCGGGGATGCGCCCGATCTTCTTGACGTCCACGTGCACCACGTCACCGGGGTGGGCGTGCTCGTAGCGGCGGGCGGTGACCTTCGAGGCGCGGATGACGTCCCCGGTCAACGGGTCGCACTGCCACCGGTAGGGAACCTGGGCCCGGCGCAGCAGCCTGGAGATCGTGCGGGCCGGGACCCCGGTGACCCGCGCCAACTCATCAGGTCCGCACCGGGCCCTGGCTCGTTCGGTCAGGACCACCGCCACCTGCTTGGGGCCGGTCGCCCGCGGTGAGTGATGAGGACGGCACGACTGGTCGACCAGACCGGCCATCCCCTCGGCGTCGGACCGCCACCGGTGCGGGCACTGACGCGACACACCCAGCTCCCGGGCGACGTGGGCGACCGGGCGACCGTGCACCCGAACCCGCTGGACCAGCGACCACCGGCCATGGACCGTCAGGCGAGCATCAGCGTGAGACACGAGGACCTCCGGTCAGCAGAGACGTCAGACATCTCCACTACGCCGAGGGTCCTCCCCTCGCGCCAACAACCGTCAACAGCCTCATGAACCACAACATCAGTTGACCGACAATCAATCCGGCCGCTCGACGGACTTCTGGCCCTGGTCAGACCCGGACGCCGCAGCGGGCCGCGACCAGAACGCTATGAACGTCGGGCTCCATGGGCGCCCCGCGACGATCGCGTCGTCAGGTACGAGGGCGCGGAACTCCCGCAGGCTCAGCAACCGAGTGAACTCACGTCGACCGGCGCGCCACCGGGGCGACCAGTGCCTGAACAGCACGGACGTATGCGACTCCACCGGGAACCACCGGTTGGGCGTGGTAATGACGAACGAGCGCCCGACCCGGCACGCCTCCTCAACCATCCTGCGCTGGTCGGGCTCCTCGCCAACGTGCTCGATGACGGCGTTGGCGAGGACGAAGTCGACGTAGGAGTCGGGGAACGGCAGTTCGCGCGCGTCGCCGAGGACGAACGGCCACGGTACGTCCACCTCATGGAGGTCGAGCGCGGCCACGACCTCGGTCAGGTCGGCGACCGCCCTCTCGACGATCGCCTCGTTGGGGTTGGTTCCGGCGCTGCACCCCACGAAGACGGACGTCTGCGCACCCTGATCGTGGAGGAACGTGGCGATCTTGGCCGCCTTGCGGTTGCGGTTGCGGATGCTGAAGGCGAGGACACCCCTGCGCATCATGCTCGCCACGCATCCCCCTCGGGCACGACTTCGACGTCCGGACCTGCTTCGCCATCGCGGAACTCCCGATCGAGCGATCGCGTGAGAGCGTCACGCTGGTAGGTCGTTGCCTCGGGCGGGACCGATCGACGCCGCCCCAGCTGGGGCGACCTTCGTAGGTTAGCAAGGCAAGCAGCGCGACGTGCTGACCGGTCGCCACGACGGGCTGAGCCGCGTCCGTCGGTTGTGAGTTCGAGCCCCAGGGGCCCACCGTCTCGCGAGGTTGTCCCGAGTTCCGTGGAACTTCGGTGGCGGCCCGATGTTCATCAGGCTGCGTTCACGTTCTCATCTTGACGCTCGGGGCTGACATCCCGCTCGCCGACATGCTGTTCGAGGGCGACGTGCCGTTCGAGGGCGGCGCACAGGGCTGGGATGTGCAGGTGGCCGTTGACGCGACGGAACTGCCTGCTGGCCTCGATCATCCCGGCGGCGCACCAGCGCATCGCCATCTGCCCGTCGCGCCAGTGCTTGACGTTCTTGGCGTGCTCACGGCAAATCCCGATCATCGACTCGATCGGAGGTTGTCCCGGGTC
>JBBRCL010000034.1:0-31238 GCA_038204895.1 Actinomycetales bacterium
TGGCTCTCGTGGATCAGACCACGGCGCTGGTCCGCACCATCGTGGCGATGGGCCAGGCGCTCGGGATCGACGTGGTCGCCGAGTGCGTCGAGACCCACGAGCAGGCCGACGAGCTGCGGGCCATGGGCTGCACCACAGCACAGGGCTGGCTCTACGCCAGGGCGCTACCGGCCGACGACGCCGGGGACATCCTGGGCACAAGGCTGAGCGAGCACGAGGCGGCCGTCCCGTCGGGAGCGGGTGGACCTTCGCTGTCCCGCTAACGTTCCCATCCACAGAGGCCGATGACGTAGCATCCCCGCGACCAGCGGCGGAGGCCAGATCAGAAGGCGACCATGATCCACATCGGAGTGCTGTCGCCGATGACCGGCGGCCTCTTCTTCGGCGAGATCCTCGCGGGCGTCGTCCGTGAGGTCGCGGCCGCAGGCGGCCGGGTCACGCTGGTGCAGACCCTCGATGCCGGCCTGACCGGCGATGAGGTCGCCCCGGCCCCGGACCTGGACGTCCCGGTGGGTTGGGACCACATCGACGGATTCATCGCCATCGTGCAGGCGGCCAGCGAGGCCTCGCTGCGCGCGATCCAGGCGGCCGGCAAGCCGGTCGTCCTCACCAGCACCCTCTTCGAAGGTTTCGATGCCGTCTCGGTGATGGCGGACAACAACGCGGGCGTGCACGCGGCGGTGAGCCATCTGGTCGAGCACGGCCACGCCCGGATCGCCTTCGTCGGCAACCTCGCGCAGACCGACATGGCCGAACGGCACCAGGGCTACCTGGTGGCGATGGCCGAGCGCCGCCTGCCCACCGAGGGCCTGTTCTTCCCGGCCGAGAACCACGTGGAGAGCGGCGGGGCGCAGGTCGTCGAGGCGATCCTGACCTCCCGCCCGCCGATCACGGCTGTCGTGACAACCACCGACCGGGTCGCGATCGGCCTCATGCAGGGCCTCGCCGCGCGCGGCGTCCGTGTCCCGCAGGACGTGGCGATCATCGGCTTCGACAACATCGAGGCCGGGTGGCACACCTCGCCGCCGCTCGCGACGGTCGACCAGAACGTGATCGGGATCGGCGCCCGGGCTGCCCAGCTGCTGCTGGCTGAACTCCGTGGTGCGTCCGTCGAGCGCGGGCGGCACACCGCGCCCTCGACGCTGCTCCCTCGCGGCACCTGCGGGTGCGCCTCGGGGGAAACCCTGCTGTCCCGTCAGGGGATCGCGGACGGCAGGACCCTCGTGCGGGCGATCGGCGAGCACCTGGGCCTCCCGCTGCTGGACGATGCGGGCCTGGATCGCGGCGTCGACCCGGGCGAGATCGACCTGGTCGCGCTCGGGAACGTGATCGAGGCCACCGTGAGCTTGCTGTTCCCGGCAGCGCCGTCGCCGGAGACCCTCACGCAGTTCACCGAGACGGTGATGGGGCTGCTGGGCCACGTCTCGATCGTCCTGGGTACCCGCGACCTGCCCGGTGGCGACGTGCTGCAGCTCTGCATGGCCCAGGTCACCACGATCCTGTCCCACCTGCAGGCCCTCAGCGGCCTCAGCCGCGCCGAGCAGCTGTCGGTGTCGCTCGTCGAGCAGTACGACGTCGGCATGGAGCTGCTCGGGCGGGTCGGCGCGGACCCGAGCGACCTGCGGTGGCTCGACCACGTCGCGGTGCGCCTCGGCTGCCTCGGCCTGTGGGACGGCCCACCGGAACAGGGCATGCTGCTCCTCTCGGCGGTCTACGACCCGGCGGGGGTCCTCGACGGTGACGCGTCGCCCTCTGGCACCGTCCGGGCGTTCCCACCACGGGCGATCGTGGAGAAGACCGATCCGAGCAAGAACGAGGTCACGTTCGTGATCCCGGTCAAGGGCGCGAGCGGCGACCACGGGCTGCTGTGCATCGTCGGACCGGTGGACACCCATCCCGGCTCCGGCCGCGCCACCTACAACCACTGGGCCGCGCTGCTCGGCGTCGCCCTCAAGCAGCAGCGCCTGCTCGAGGCGGTGCGGCTGAGCGAGGAGCGCTACGCGGTCGCGTCCCGAGCGGCAAGGGACGGCCTCTGGGAGCGCGACATCGCCTCCGGCGACACCTACGTGTCGGAGCGCGGCCGCACCCTCATGGACCTGGGCCCCGACGACGCGGCCGACGAGCCGGGCTTGATGGCCGGGGTCCATCCGGACGACCGGGCCGCGCTCCAGGACGTGCTCGCCGCTGCCGAGGCCATCGCGGACGTCCCCGTCGAGGTGGAGTACCGACGGATCCGACCGGACGGCGCCACCCACTGGCTGCTCACCCGAGCGCTGGGCGTGGCCGGCGCGGGTGGAGTGGTGCAGCGGCTCGTCGGCTCGGTGTCCGACATCGACCAGCGAAAGGGACTCGAGGAGCAGCTCCGGCACGCCGCGCTCTTCGACACGGTGACCGGCCTGCCCAACCGCCGCCTGTTCCTCGACCGGCTCGGCTGGGCAGTGGAGCAGGCGCAGCGCAGCGACGGGTCCCGGTTCGCTGTGGTGTTCCTCGACCTGGACGGCTTCAAGCTGATCAACGACTCCCTCGGTCACCTGATGGGCGACGAGCTGCTCCAGGCGGTCGGTGAGCGCCTGCACCGCGACCTGCGCAGCGTCGACACGGCAGCGCGGTTCGGCGGTGACGAGTTCGCGGTGCTGCTCTACGGGCTCAAGCAGGAGGCTGTGCTCACCATCGTCGAGCGTCTCCAGGAGAGCATCACCGAACCGGTGATGCTCGGCGACCACGAGGTGTCCGTCACGGCGAGCATCGGCATCGCGACGTCCGACACCGGGTACACGAGCGCCGAGGACGTGCTGCGTGACGCCGACATCGCGATGTACCACGCCAAGGAAGCCGAGCGCGGCACCGCGTGCCTGTTCGACCCGGTGATGCACATCCGGGCCACCAGCCGGCTGCGGGCCCAGTCCGAGCTGCGCGCAGCCCTGGTCGGCGAGCAGTTCGTTGTGCACTACCAGCCGATCGTCGAGCTCGACGGGTCGGTGCTGCACCAGTTCGAGGCGCTGGTGCGGTGGGACCACCCGGAACGCGGCCTGCTGCTGCCCGCCGACTTCCTGCCGATCATGGCCGAGACCGGCACCATCGTGGTGCTCGGCCAGTGGATCATCGACACGGTCTGCCGACAGATCGCCGGATGGCGTCGCGACTTCCACGGTCCGTTCGCCGTCTCCGTCAACCTGTCGCACCGCGAGTTCTGGTCCGACCAGCTGCTGCTCACGGTCACCAAGGCCCTCTCCCGGTACCACGTGCCGCCCCGCTGCCTGATCCTGGAGATCACCGAGTCGGTGATCATGTCCGACCCCGAGGCGGCCCGCCAGATCATGGCCGACCTGCACGCGAGCGGCATCCGGATGCACATCGACGACTTCGGCGCCGGCCAGTCCTCCCTGCACGCGCTCCGGGCGTTCCCGGTAGACGCCCTCAAGATCGACCAGTCGTTCGTGCACCAGCTGGACGTCGACACCCAGACCACCGAGCTGGTCCGGATCATCGTCGGGATGGGCCGCACCCTTGGGCTGGACGTCGTCGCCGAGGGCGTGGAGACGAACGCGCAGGCGGACCAGCTGCGGACCATGGGCTGCGGGACCGCACAGGGGTGGCTGTACGCCAAGGCCCTGCCCGGCGACGAGGCGGGCAGGCTGCTGGGCACCGCCCTGCGGGCCCACGCCGAGCAGACGCAACGCGCCTGAGGCCGCCCACCCTGGGAGCATGAGCGGATGAGTGAGTTCTGGGACCGCGTGACCGCCACCCAGCCGCTGCCCGCGCCGGCCGCCGTCGTGGCTACGGCCGTCATCGCTGCCGCTCTGGTCCTGATGCCGGGGGTGTGGCCGGTCGCCCGCCACGTGGTGACCGTCGCGCACGAGGCGGGGCACGCCGTCGTCGCCGTGCTCACCGGACGCCGACTCACCGGGATCCGCCTGCACTCCGACACCTCGGGCCTTACCCTCTCCCGCGGGCGCCCCAGGGGCCCCGGCATGGTGCTCATGCTCCTGGCCGGCTACCCGGGCCCGGCGGTGCTGGGCCTGGCTGCCGCGGCGCTGCTCGCAGGTGGCCACGCCGTCGCCCTGCTCTGGGCGCTGCTGGTGGTCCTGGCGGCGATGCTGCTCAGCGTGCGCAACCTGTTCGGTCTGTGGGTGCTGCTCGTGTTCGGGGCCGGCGTCGCGGCGGTGACCGGGTGGGCCGCGCCGACGGCCCAGTCGGCCGTCGCCTATACCCTGACCTGGTTCTGGCTGCTGGCCGCCCCGCGGACCGTCCTGGAGCTCGCCGGCACCCGGCGGCGCAGCGGCCGAACGTCCGACGCGGACCAGCTCGCTGCCGTCACCCACGTGCCGGCCCTGCTGTGGGTCCTGGTCTTCCTGGCGGTGAGCCTCGGAGCCCTGGTGGCGGGCGCGGCACTGCTGGTCCCGAGCCTGGTCGCACAATGGGATACACCCGGGTGAACTCGACGCTCCGGGTGCCGCGATCCTAGGGTGCGACCGCTCCCACCGTGGACAGTGTGCGCATGACAGCGCTGGTGGTCTATGAGTCGATGCACGGCAGCACGCAGGCCGTCGCCCAAGCGATCGCCGAAGGCCTGACCCCCGCAGGCCGCGTCTACGTCTACGAGGTCAGCGCTCTCGCCAAAGCACCCGGAGGCCGCACCATCACGACCGACCTGAACCTGCTGGTGGTCGGCGGTCCGACGCACGCATTCGGGCTGAGCCGGCCGAACACCCGCCAAGATGCCGCAAAGGCCGCGGACAAGCACCTGCGCCAGCTCGGCTGCCGGGCGATCGCCGACCCGCGCACGTTCGGCGTGATCAGCCGGACGGAAGGCCTCGCCCCTGGCGAGCTGGAGACGGCCCACGCCTGGGGCACCGGCCTGGCCGGCCTGGTGGTCCGCCGCTGACCTGCGGCACCGCCGTGCGATCCGGTCCCCGGGCCGCCGATCCGGGGCGCTCACGCGCCGAGCGCGTCGACCAGCCGCGTGAGGCTGGACGTGAGACGCCAGCGCTCGGCAAGCACCACCAGGCGGTCGGCGTCGGCCGGGACAACGGGTAGCCGGTCCGGCAGGTCCGCCACAGGTGCGTCCGTCGCGACGTCGACCACTCCAGGGGCCACCGCCAGGTAGTCGCTCGCCTCGAGCAGCCGACGGCGCTGGGTGGCGGTGAGCCCGACGTCCCCCGCCGCGACGGCTGCCAGCAACCCCGCCACGTCCCCGTACCGGCGGAGCAGTGCCACCGCCGTCTTCTCCCCGATGCCCGGCACCCCCGGCAACCCGTCGCTGGCATCACCCCGCAGCACCGCCATCTCGGCATAGCCGCGCCCGGTGGCCACGCCGTACCGCTCGACCAGGCGTGCCTGGTCCACCACCTCGAGCTCGCCGATGCCCCGGAGGGTGTAGAGCACCCGGACCCCGGCCACGTCGTCGACCAGCTGGAACAGGTCGCGGTCCCCCGTCACGATCTCCACCGGCGCGCGCTGCCCGACCGGCCGTGCGACCTCGCGTGCGGTGAGCGTGCCGATCACGTCGTCGGCCTCGAAGCCGGGAGCGCCGATCCGGGCGACCCCGAGGGCATCCAGCACCTCCGCGATCACCGGGACCTGCGGGACCAGCGCCGCCGGCACGTCCTCCCCGCCGTCTGCCGCCACCCGGTGCGCCTTGTACGAGGGGATCGCGGCGACCCTGAACGCGGGGCGCCAGTCGTCGTCCCAACAGGCCACCAGTCTGGCCGGACGGCGGGCGGTGACCAGGCGCGCCACCATGTCGAGCAACCCGCGGACCGCGTTCACGGGTGTGCCGTCCGCGGCGCGGACCGACTCCGGCACGCCGTAGAAGGCCCTGAAGTACAGCGACGCCGTGTCGAGGAGCAGCAACGGGGCGGAACTGGGACGCATCGCGTCATCCTGCCGCAGTCCGCCCCTCTCAGACACTGCAGGGACCTGGCGCGCCCTTGATCACCGGGCGGGGCCGGGTAAGTCCGGCTACCGTTGCCACGTCACGTGCCATTCACGTCTGATCGTGGGGGGAGGTACAGATGACCGCCACCTCTGTTCTCTCCCCGACCCGTCACCCCACCGGATACCGCCACGAGGCGCTGTTCTGGGACGGCACCGAGGAGTTCCTTGCCGGCACCGTGCCCTTCGTCAGCGCAGGGCTCGCGGCCGGGATGCCGGTGCTGGTCGCGGTGCACGACGAGCGCTGGCAGTCGCTGCGGAGCGAACTGGGCGCGGACGCCGACCGGGTGCAGCAGGTGGACATGGCCGAGCTGGGGCACAACCCGGCGCGGATCATCCCGGTATGGCGGGAGTTCGTTGCGCGGGCCGCTGGCCAGCCCTGCCGCGGCATCAGCGAGCCGATCCGCGAGGGGATGCGAGACGCGCACCTCGCGGAGTGCCAGGTGCACGAGGCAGCCCTCAACGTCGCCGTTGCGCCGAGCGCCCCGCTCTGGCTGCTCTGCTCCTACGACACGGGGTCGCTGGACGCGGAGGTGCTCGACGAGGCACGGCGCAGCCACCCCGTCGTCACCTCACTCTCCGGGGCCGTCCCAGCCCGTTACGCGGGTCCCAGCCACACCGAGGTGCTGGCCGCGAAGGACCTGCCTCGAGCGCGGGCGTCCACCGAGTACCGGCGCTACCGCAAGGGTGACCTCGGCCGGATCCGCCGGTTCGTTGCCGACCGCGCGCGAGAGGCGGGGGTCGCCAACGACCGGATCGACGACCTGTGCCTCGCGGTCAACGAGCTGGCCGCCAACAGCATCGACCACGGCGGTGGCGCGGGGTTCCTGCGCATGTGGTGCGAGCCGGACCGCCTGATCGTCGAGGTCGCGGACGCCGGCCGGATCACCGACCCGCTGGTCGGCCGGGTGAACCCCGGCATCGAGCAGGAACGCGGGCGCGGCCTGTGGATGGCCCAGCAGGTGTGCGACCTGGTGCAGATGCGCACGACGTCGCGCGGCACGGTGCAGCGGGCCGTCACCTGGCTCTGAGCGCTCTGAGCGCCTGCCCGGCCGGGACGCCGGCTCAGGAGCCTTCCCGCACCACCCCGGTGGGCGCCTGCGCGAGCACGCCGAGCCAGTCCCCACCTCGGTAGGGCTCGCCGTCGAGAGCCTCCCAGGTCTGCTGCACCGTGAACCCCGCACGTTCCAGCACCGGGGCGATCGTCTCCGGCAGGTAGTCGTGGAACCACATCCGGTACGCGGTCACCTCGTCATCCGTCGCCACCAGGTACTGGTCGCACCACACCTTGTCCGGGTACTCGAAGCCGTCGGCCAGGAGGACGTACGGGCGTGGTCGCCAGAAGCCCGGCTCGTTCGCCGACCACTGGTGGCGTTGGCCGATGCGTCGCCGCAGGCTGGGCGTTGAGACGTCGAACACCAGCCGACCGCCGGGTACCAGTGCGCGGCGCACGGCGGCCAGCAGCCGGTCGCGGACGTCGTCGGCGAAGGTCGAGAGCTCGCCGAACACCTGGAGCACCACGTCGAACGCCGCGACGTCCTCCAGGGTGTGGAAGTCCTGGACCCGGTACTCGATGTCCAGGCCACGCTCCTTGGCGCGCTCGCGGGCGTAGGCGATCGACCGGGTGCTGAGGTCCACCCCGGTCACCCGGCAGCCGACGGACGCGAGCAGCTCGGCGTACCGGCCGGGGCCGCAGCCGAGGTCGAGCACGCGCGTCCCGGGCGACACGACACCGTCCCGCACCAGCCGGTCCACCGTCGCGCGGATCACCACGGCGGGTCGACTGGCGGCGTCGATGCCGTCGTCCAGGTGCATCTTGAGCAGCTGCGCGGAGATGTACGGGTCGTCCCAGAACGGCGCATCGCTCGGCTGGAACAGCTCGGGCCGACCGGCGCGCGCCAGGAGCTCGGGGATCGTCATGGGGCCTCAGTCCTGTGCGGCGGGGCGGGGCGTCGTCGTCCGGCATCTCGGCCGCAGCTGCGGGCTCCTCGGCGGCCCGGGCCAGCCGCTCCTCGCGCTCGCGGAGCTGCGCCTCCCAGTCCGCCAGCATCCGTTCGTGACGGGAGTCGGAGGCCGAAAGACCCGCCAGGAACTCCGGGTCGTCGTCGGGCGCCATCGCCGTCCGCGGACGCTCGTACTCGGGGAACCCTGCCGTCCGGGTGGACGGCCACGGCACCGAGCGCATCGGCGCACCAAGGGGCCGCCCGACCACCAGCCACGCGACGGACCCGACGATCGGCAGGAAGATGATCAGGAGGACCCACATCGTCTTGGGCAGGTTGCGGACCGATCCCTCGTCGCTCTGGATGCAGTCGATCAGGCAGTAGACGAGCAGCGCGAGCTCGATGACCACCGGCAGGTACCGGACCGGAGCCATCACCCCCTTGTTTGGGCACTGGCGCACACGTTAGGGCACCCGTCGCCCGCCTGGGCAGCCTCCGAGCGGGTTGATCTCGGACGCCGGACTCACCAGTCGAGGTCTGCGATCACCTGGCTGTGCCCGAACGAGGTCACCTGCCTCGGACTCGCGCCATCGGCTGCCATCACCCAAATCTCGCCCCACTGGTCCTGGAAGGCCTCGAGCCAGGCGATCGACGCGCCGTCGGGAGAGAAGTCCGGCGCGAACGGGTAGCCGGTAGCGCCGGCGGGCATCTGCGCGTGGTCGACCAGCACCGTGATCCTGCGGGAACGCACCTGGAGCACTGCGATGTCGCCGGGACCCCATCCCGGCCCGGCGGCCAGGTGGACGAACGCAAGGCGGCCACCGGTCGGTGACCAGCTCGGGTGCGCGGACGGCGTCCCGGCCAGCACGCGTCGAAGATCGCCGACCAGGACGCGCCGTCGCGACCCGCTGATGGCGCCGCGCACCGTCGACGCCGCCACCGTGACGACCTCGGCGCCGATCCAGGGCTGGGCCGCGTCGGCCGCGACCCCCCGCCGCCGTCAGTTGGCCACAACCCGCTCGGTCGTCGCGCCACACCCCTTGATCACGATGGCGCCGGCGACCGACGGCGTCGCCGCTGCGGCAGGCCGGAGATCAGTGCGCGGCGAAGTTCTGCGTCAGGTAGTAGCCGTGCTCCGGGTGGTGCGCGAGGCGCGAAGGGGCCACGGCCGCCCCGGCGCGCTCGCTACGCTGCGGCAGCTGCTCCCCCGAGTGGAGGCTGCCATGTCGAGCACACCGCCCGAGACACCCGACACAGACGCGCCTCAGCCCGGGGTCGGACGTCGGAGCCACCCGGCAGGCCGCGCAACCGGCGCTGGCTCCTGGTGGCCGTCGTCGTCGTGCCGGCGCTCATCGCCGCCGGCCTCACGATCGCCCGGATGAACGCCGACGAGCCGCAGGTCACCGTTGCCGGTGATGGCCTGCCGGCTGAGCTCCGCGCCGGCCAGGCATACGAGGCGGAGTTCGCCATCACGTTCCCCGACGACTGGCCCGATCCCGACGAGACCGGCCGGTCGGCGCAGATCGGCGTGCTCCTGGTCAGCCAGGTGGAGGCTCTCCCCTGCGCGTCGACGGGCCTGCTGCCCGAGGACCTGCCCGAGGACCTGCCCGAGGTGTCGATCAGCTGCGAGTTCACCGCACCGAGCGCCCAGCAGCAGCTCGTGATCCGGGTGGTGGTCCAGACCGCGGAGGCGGGCTGGATCGGCAACACCCGGTACGGCATCGTCCAGGAGCTCGACTTCGAGCACACCGTCGGCTGAGGAACCCCCGGCAACCAGGTTGTGCAGCGAATGTCGCACCATGCGTGACGAGCGCTGCACGACCCGGCTCGGGGAGGAGTGGGCCCCGAACAGGATCAGGTACCGGTTCGGCCTCGATCAGCCGCCGAGCAGCCCACCGAGCCCGCCGCTCTTCTGCTGCGTCGCCTGGTGGCCACCGGTGACCACCGACTCGCTGGGCTGGATGAGCACGTAGCCCTGCCCGCCGAAGGCCATCTGGAGCAGCTCGCCGGTGCCGCCGCGGATCATCGACTTCAGGCCGCCGCTGTCCACCCGGATGTCCATGCTGACGCCGGACGTCCACATCACCACTGCCTGGGCGTCGCCGAAGGTCGGGGCGGACGCGACGTCGAGCGCGACCGGCTCGCCCTCGGTGGTGATGGCCACATAGCCGGTACCGCGCAGCGAGACGTTGAACAGACCGCCGGCCATCATGCCGCCGCGCGCCTGCACCCGGTGGATGTCCCACTCGATCGAGGACGAGAACGCCAGGACGTTCGCGCCGTTGACGGAGATCATGTCGTTCTCCAGGTACATCACCTGGATCTCCGAGGCGAGGTTCGCGACGAACAGCTCACCGGTGCCGGTGCACTGCATCATGTCGACGCCCTCGCCGGTGAGCTTGGACTTGAGGAACTTGTCCAGGCCGCCGGAGCCGGTGTTCACGAACTTGACGTCGCCCTGGTAGGCGACCATCGAGCCGGTCAGGGCCCAGACCGGGCCGTAGCCCATCTGGATCTTCAGGAGCTTCTTGTTCTGCAGCGAGAACGGGTCCTGTGAGGTGTTCTCGCGGAAGTCCGTGAACAGCGATCCGTGGATGGTCATGGCTGTCGTCTCCTCGTACGTCGTCGTGCCCGCGGTCGGCCGGCCGGTTGTTCGGAACTCTAACGAGGCGGCGGCCTGCGTAGGCTTTCGTTGCGGATGGGCGAGCAGTCGCCGTGGCACTCGACGAGGAGTCGACATGGGCTTTCTGGACAAGGCGAAGGCAGCGGCGAGCGACCTGGCGACGAAGGCCGACTCGGCCCTGAACAGCTCCGGCTCGGGCGGCCCCAAGCCGCCGGGTGCGGGCGACGTCGACAAGTACTTCCACGACCTGGGCGTGCTGACCTACCTCGACGCGAGCGGTCGGGCAGCCGACGCCGCGGAGCGCACCCGGGTGATGGGCGCACTGCAGGAGCTGGACTCGAGCGGGGCGATCCGCTCCTTCGGGCTGCACACCGCCGCGCCGCCCGCACCGGGGATGGCCGGTGCCGTACCGCCGCCGCCCGGCATGGCGGGCGCGACTCCGCCGCCGCCCATGCCGGGGAGGGGTGGCGCGACGCCGCCGCCGATGCCGGGGGCAGCACCCGCAGCGCCCGCTGCCGAGCCCGCCGCACCGGTGACCCCGCCCCCGCCGCCCTCCTGGATGACCGGCGGCGACGCGGGCGCCTGACCAGCCACTGGCCCGAAGAATCGTCTGGATCTGCGCGTTCTTCACGCGGATCCCGACGATTCTTCGGCGGGCGAGCGCGCCGGGACCACCGGCACGCATCGCGACGAGTCGGACACCCTCTGGCTCGACGGCAAGGCGACACGACCGCGGGACGGCTCGGCGTAGCACGGCATTGTCCTCGGCGCCCCCGCCGGCTGCTCCTCGGCGGCCCTGACGCTACTCAGCCCGACGCGAGGGTGAACGGGTGCACGGCGGACGCACCGGCCTGGCGGAGCAGCCGGGCCGCGACAGTGACCGTCCATCCGGTGCCGAACCGGTCATCGACCAGCAGCACGGGCCGACCCGGTAGGCCTGCGGCAGCAGCCGGCGCCAGGTCGAGCACCAGGCGGTCCCACACCCCGGCCAGGCGCTGGGCGGAGTTCACGTCATGGCGCCCCGGCCCGCGACCGGGCCGTGGCCTGACGGTCCCGACCACCGGCACACCCAGGTGACGGGCCACGCCGGCGGCCAGCTGCTCGACCAGCCTGGGGTGGGTGGCAGAGGCGACCGACACCACCCCGTCGACCTGCGGGGCCCAGGCGTCCAGGACGGCCAGGGCAGGGGCCCGCAGCGCGACCGGCAGCCCGCCGTCGGGCCGGGAGTCAGGGGTGTCCGCCTGCGCGAACAAGGCACGCAGCACCTGCCCCAGCCCGAGCCCGTCCAGGCGGGCCACCGCCCGGCCGGTCTCCGCACGCTCGTCCTCAGCGACCCTTCCGGTCACCGGAACCCCCAGCGTGGCCATCCCGGTCGGCCACACCCGCCGCACGGACAGCTCGACGCCAGGGGTTCGGATCCGGTCCGCGGCCGCGACTACCGCCGTCGCGTCGGGGAGCACGTCCGGGAACGTTCCCCCGCAGTTGTCGCACCGCCCGCACACCCAGCCCGGGTCGGCGGCCAGGTCCGGGTCGTCCAGGGCGGCGCGCAGGAAAGCCATCCGGCACCCGGTCATGTTCTCGTAGGTGATCACGGCGTCCCGTTCGGCGACCCTGGTCGCAGCGACCCGGGCGTACCTGTCAGCGTCGTAGGTCCACGCCGCCCCCGTCGCCGTCCAGCCGCCACGGGTCCGGGCGACCGCCCCGTCGACGTCCAGCACCTTGAGCATCATCTCGAGGCGCGAGCGGCGCAGGTCCACGCGGGGCTCCAGCGCGGGCAGCGAGAGGGGGGCGTCCGCCTCGGCCAAGGCGCCCAGGACGGCGTCAACGGCTCGGCGGTCCGGGAACGACTGGTCGGCGAACCAGTCCCACACGGCCCGGTCGTCGGTGCCGGGCAGCAGGAAGACGTCGGCCCGGGGGGCGGCCCGGCCGGCCCGCCCGACGTGCTGGTAGTAGGCGACGGGGGACGGCGGAGCACCCACGTGCACCACGAAGCCCAGGTCCGGCTTGTCGAACCCCATGCCCAGAGCGGACGTGGCCACGAGAGCCTTGACCTCGTTGGCCAGCAGGTCCTGCTCGCACTCCAGGCGCTCGGCCGGGTCGGTCTGCCCGGTGTAGGCGCGCACAGAGATGCCGGCGGCGCGTAGCTGCTCGGCGACGCCCTCGGCGGCCGCCACCGTCAGGCAGTACACGATGCCCGACCCGGTCAGGGCCGGCAGGTTCGCCGTCAGCCACGCGACCTGGCCCGCGTGGTCGGCGCGAGGTCGCACCGCCAGGTGCAGGCTGGTCCGGTCCAGCGTCCCGCGCAGCACCAGGACGTCGCCGACGTGCGAGCCGGTCTCGAGCTGCTCGGCGACGTCGGCAGTCACCCGGGCATTCGCCGTCGCCGTTGTGGCCAGCACCGGGGTGCCCGCGGGCAGGGCCGTGAGCATGGTCGCGATCCGCCGGTAGTCGGGGCGGAAGTCGTGCCCCCAGTCGGAGATGCAGTGCGCCTCGTCCACCACGATCAGGCCGGCCTCGGCGGTCAGGGACGGCAGGACCTGGTCACGGAAGTCGGGGTTGTTCAACCGTTCCGGGGACACCAGCAGCACGTCCACCTCCCCGGCCCGGACCCGGGCACGGATCCCGTCCCACTCGGTGACGTTCGCGGAGTTGATCGTCTCGGCGCGGATCCCGGCCCGCCGGGCGGCATCGACCTGGTTGCGCATCAGCGAGAGCAGCGGCGAGACGATCACCGTCGGCCCGGCACCGGCCCGACGCAGCAAGGCGGTGGCCACGAAGTACACCGCGGACTTGCCCCACCCGGTGCGCTGGACGACCAGGACCCGGGCTCGGTCGGCGACCAGGGCTTCGATGGCCGCCCACTGATCGGGTCGCAGCGTTGCGTCCTCGGTACCGACCAGAGCACGCAGGACCTGTTCGGCGTGGGTCCGCAGGTCCCCGGCACCCGCGGCGGCAGGCGCAGCAGAGGGATCGGGAGTGTCGGGGATCACCTGCACAGTGTGCCCAGCGCTCCGGCCGGTCAGGAGTGTGTCGACCCGGCGACCGGTTCCAGCAGCACCAGGGGGATCACCCGGTCGGTCCTGCGCTGGTAGCCGGCGTAGTTCGGGGACCGAGCCGTGATGGTCGGCCAGAGCTCGCTGCGCTCGGCGTCCGACATCACACGCGCCCGCATCGGGACAGCCGGGCGGCCGGCGAGCGCGACCCTGACGTCGGCGTCGGCCTCGATGTTGAGGAACCACGCCGGGTGGTGGTCGTCCCCGCCTCGCGAGGCCACCACGACCAGCGCGTCGCCGATCTGCAGCGGCGACGTCAGCATCGTCGACCGCGGCCGGCCCGACTTGCGGCCGGTCGTCGTGAGCTCGAGCGCCGGCCGGCCCGAGAGGGTCCACCCGAGCCTGCCGAAGGAGACGGCAATGACCGCGCGGTGCACCGCGTTCATGGCCACGAGGGTCATCTTGCTCGGCATGGCGACTCCAGGGACGAGACCGGCGGAGCCCCATCATCACAGCCGGTCCCGCCTGCTGCGCGGCGGGGCGGCGTCGGGCGCTACTGCAGCAGGCTGTCGTCGAGCTCGGCGCCCTTGACCTTCTCGAACTCGGCGAGCAGGCCCTTCACCGTCATGCGGGCCTTCTGCTCGGAGTCGAGGTCGAGGACGATCCCGCCCTCGTGCATCATGACGAGTCGGTTGCCCAGGCGGAGGGCCTGGTCCATGTTGTGGGTGACCATGAGCGTGGTGAGCCCGAAGCGCTCCACCGTCTCGATGGTGAGGCGCGAGACGAGCGCCGCGCGCTGCGGGTCGAGGGCGGCGGTGTGCTCGTCCAGCAGCAGGACCTTCGGCTCGCTGAAGGTAGCCATCAGGAGCGAGAGCGCCTGGCGCTGCCCGCCCGAGAGCAAGCTCACCCAGTCCTCGAGGCGGGAGTCGAGGCCCTGCTCGAGGGCCTTGAGCTCCTCGCCGAAGCGCTCCCGCTTGGCCTTGCTGACGCCCCGGCCGAGGCCGCGGCGCTTGCCCCGCTCGAACGCCATGGCGAGGTTCTCTTCGATGCTCATGTGCGGGGCGGTTCCCGCGGCCGGGTTCTGGAACACCCGCCCGATGTACCGGGCGCACTGGTAGTCGCTCAGGCGCGTCACGTCGCGGCCGTCGATCGTGACGGTCCCGGAGTCCGCCCGGATCGTCCCGGCAACGACGTTGAGGAGGGTGGACTTGCCGGCGCCGTTGGAGCCGATGACCGTGACGAACTCGCCCGGGGTCAGATGGAGGCTGACGTCCCGGAGTGCGACGCGCGCGTTCACCGTCCCGGGGGCGAATGTCATGTTGACGTTCTCGATCCTGAGCACGCCTCAGCCCTCCTTCTCGACGACGGCGGTGTCGGACAGGGAGGCGATCCGGCGCCGCGCCGCGCCACCCATTCGCGCGAAGCCCTTCCACTGCGGCAGCACGAGTGCGAGGACCACGAGGACCGCCGAGATCAGCTTCATGTCGTTCGGGTTCAGCCCGGCCTTCAGGGCGAGCTGGATCACCACGCGGTACATCACGGAGCCGAGCACCACGGCGGTGGCGGCGACGCCGATGCTGGAACGCCCGAGGAGCGCCTGCCCGATGATCACGGAGGCGAGGCCGGCCACGATCATGCCGATGCCCATCCCGACGTCGGCAAAGCCCTGGAACTGCGCGATCAACGCGCCGGACACGGCCACGAGGCCGTTCGACAGGGCCAGGCCGAGGATCTTCTGGTTGTCGGTGTTCACCCCGAACGAACGGATCATGTCCGGGTTGTCGCCGGTGGCGCGCATCGCCAGCCCGATGTCGGTGTGCAGGAACCACACGATCACCAGCAGGATCGCGACGGCGAGGAGGAGGAAGATCCCGACGCTCGCCCAGGTCCCCGTCAGGCCCGCCTCGCGCAGCGGTGTCACCAGAGTGGTCTCCCTCAGGAGGGCGACGTTGGCCTTGCCCATGATGCGGAGGTTGATGGAGTACAACCCGATCTGGGTCAGGATTCCGGCGAGCAGCCCGTTGATCTTGCCCTTCGTGTGCAGGAGCCCCGTCACGAGGCCCGCCGCCAGCCCGCCCGCGAACGCGAACCCCGTCGCCAGCAGGGGTGGCAGGCCGTTGACGATCCCGACGGCCGCGATCGCGGCTCCCGTCGTGAAGGAGCCGTCGACCGTCAGGTCGGCGAAGTTGAGGATCCGGAAGGTCAGATAGACCCCGAGGGCCATGACCGCGTAGATCAGGCCGAGCTCGACCGCCGTCATCATGGCTGGATCCTCCTGCTTCTGTCTGGGGCAACGCGGTGGCCGACTCGGCCGGCATCCCGGCCGAGTCGGCCGCGGCGCTACTCCGTGATGTTCGCCGGGTCGGCCTCGGCCAGGAGGTCGGCCGGGATCGTGACCCCCATGCGCTCGGCCGCGCCGGTGTTCAGGTACACGGCGAGCTCCGACTGGGTCTCCACGGGCATCGAATCGGTCGTGACCTCGCCCTTGAGGATCTTCACGGCCATCTCGCCGGTCTGGTACCCGAGGTCGTAGTAGCTGATGCCGATGGTCGCGATGGCTCCACGCGCCACCGAGTCGCCCTCGGAGGCGATGACCGGGATGCCCTTGGTCTCGGCCACCTGGATGAGGGTCTCCAACGCGCTCACCACCGTGTTGTCGGTGATGACGAAGAAGGCGTCGACGTCGAGGGACTCGGCGGCCTGCTGCACCCCGTTCGAGGTGTCCGCCGTCGCCAGCACGATCTCCAGGCCCAGGTCGGCCGCGGCGTCCTGCGCCCACTCGACCTGCGTGACGGCGTTGGACTCGCCCGGGTTGTAGACGATGCCGACGGTCTTCGCGTCCGGGCTGAGGCGGGTGACCAGCTCGAGGAGGTCGCTGACCGGCACGGCGTCGGACGTGCCCGTGACGTTGCCGCCGGGCGACTCCAGGCTCGCGACGAGGCCGGCGTCCACTGGATCGGTGACGGCGGTGAAGAGCACCGGGATGTCGGTGACCGCCTGCGCGACGGAGATCGCCGTCGGGGTCGCGATCGCGAGGATCATGTCGAGGTCCTCGGAGGCGAACTTGCCGGCGATCGACGCGGCGATCGACTGGTCGCCCTGGGCGTTCTGCTCGTCGTACTCGACGTCGTAGCCCGCGTCGGCCAGTGCCGCCTTGAAGCCGTCGCGCGCCGCGTCGAGGGAGGGGTGGGAGACGATCTGGCTGATGCCGATGGAGAGCGTCTCTTTGGCGGTGCTGTCGGGGGTGGCGTCGGGGGTGGCGTCGCCGCCGCCGGAGCTGCCACAGGCTGCGACCAGCAGCGCGGTCGCGACCACGGCGGCGACCCGGGTGGACTGGAGGAGTTTCACGGGATTCCTTTCGGTTGGAGCCGCGCCGCGTAGGCGAGACACGAGCCACGATGCTCGTGGGCGGCCGGGGCCGACCCGCGCAGGGGTTCGGGCCGATGGTATAGAGGTGCCCATCCCTTGGTACGACGTTTCCCAACGGGTAGACGGCGGATTTCGCGCGGATGGCCGGCCGGCGGGGCTGACCCGCCGCCTCGAAGCTACTGACGCGCGGTCTCTTCAGCATGCCCGCCGTGACGCCGAAGTAGCGGGTGGACCCGCTGCCGGATGGCGGCGCCTACCCTGGGGGCGTGCTCGTGGACGATGGCCTTCGCCTGCCCGCGGAGCAGCGCGCCCGGACTCTGATCGACGCCCAGCTCACGGCGGCCGGCTGGGTGATCCAGCACCGCAAGGACCTGAACCTGTTCGCCGGCCCGGGGATCGCGGTCCGTGAGGCGGTGATGGCCCCCGGGCACGGGCGGGTGGACTACCTGCTGTACGTGGACAGACAGGTGGTCGGGGTGATCGAGGCCAAGCCGGAGGGCACCACCCTTTCCGGCGTCGAGTGGCAGTCGGCGATGTACGCGACCGGGCTGCCGGAGACCCACCGCAAGCGGGCCGTCGTCGTCGCGGGCCGGTTGCCGTTCGTGTTCGAGGCGTCCGGCTCGGAGACGCACTTCACCAACGGGTACGACCCCGAGCCCCGCGCGCGCCGAGTGTTCGCGTTCCCCACACCGGCCACCCTTGCCCGGACGGTGCGCGACGCCGACGCCGACCCGGAGCAGCCCACCTGGCGGGCGAAGGTGCGTCATCTGCCGCCGCTGGACGTGGCCCCGTTGCGCATCCCGCAGGTGGCTGCGATCCACGGCATCGAGAAGTCCCTGGTCGACCAGCACTTCTCCCGGTCGTTGGTGCAGATGGCCACGGGTGCGGGCAAGACCTACGCCGCGGTGACCGAGGCCTACCGGCTGCTGAAGTGGGGAGGGTTCTCGAAGATCCTGTTCTTGGTCGACCGGAACAACCTGGGCGACCAGGCGATGGCGGAGTTCGGCAACTACCGCACCCCCGACGACGGGCGCCGGTTCACCGAGCTGTACGGGGTGGACAAGCTGTCATCGGCGGGGATGCTGGCCAGCTCCTCGGTGGTGATCTCCACCATCCAGCGCGTGTACCGGGTGCTGTCCGGCGGCACGGTGCCGGACGTGGACGACCCGGGTATCGACAACTACACCCCTCCCGCCCCGGTGACCGTGCAGTACTTGGCGGCGATGCCGCCGGAGACGTTCGACCTGGTCATCGTCGACGAGGCCCACCGGTCCATCTACGGGGTGTGGCGGTCGGTGCTGGAGTACTTCGACGCCCACGTCGTCGGCCTCACCGCGACGCCGGGCAAGCAGACGTTCGCGTTCTTCGCCCAGAACCTGGTCAGCGAGTACACCTACCCGCAGTCGGTGGCCGACGGGGTGAACGTGGATTTCGACATCTACCGCATCCGCACCGAGACGACCGAGCAGGGCGGGACGATCGAGGCCGGCACCGTGGTGCCGAAGGTGGACCGGCGCACCCGGGTGCAGCGGTACGAGGCCCTCGATGAGGACCTGGACTACACCCCGTCCCAGCTGGACCGGGCGGTGACCTCCCGCCCGCAGATCCGCCTGATCCTCCAGACGTTCCGCGACCGGCTGTTCACCGAGATCTTCCCCGGCCGCTCGACCGTGCCCAAGACGTTGGTGTTCTGCAAGGACGACGCCCACGCCGAGGAGGTCGTCACCCTCGCCCGGGAGGTGTTCGGCAAGGGCAACGACTTCGCCGCGAAGATCACCTACACCGCCACCGACCCCAAGGGACACCTGCGGGCGTTCCGCACGTCCGCGGCCCTGCGGATCGCGGTGACCGTTGACATGATCGCCACCGGCACCGACGTCAAGCCGTTGGAGTGCGTGATGTTCCTGCGTGACGTGCGCTCGGCCCAGTACTTCGAGCAGATGAAAGGCCGCGGCGCGCGGACCATCGCCCCCGCCGACTTCCAGGCCGTCACCCCCGACGCCCAGGTCAAGACCCGGTTCGTCATCGTCGACGCGGTCGGGGTCACCGAGCACGACTTCGTCGAGCCTCCGCTCAACCGCGACACGGGCGTGTCCCTCAAGCAGCTGCTGGACCGGGCCGCGAACCTCACTCTCACCGAGGCCGACGCCGCGACCCTGGCCTCGCGCCTGTCCGCCCTGGAGCTGCAGCTCAGCCCCGACGAGCGCGCCGAGCTCGACGCCGTCGCCGGCGGCCCGGTGCGCGACGTCGTCCGCAGCCTGGTCGAGGCGGTGGACCCCGACCGGCAGGCCGCCGCCCTGGCCGCGAACCCCGGGCAGGCGCCCGACGCCGTCATCGCCGGCCTGGTCGAGCAGGCCGTCGAACCCCTGGCCGCCAACCCCGAGCTGCGCGCCCGGATCCTCGAGCTGCGCCAGACCCACGACCGGGTCATCGACGAGAACGCCGACATCCTCGTCGACGCCTACGGGGTGGTCGACCCCGGCCGGGCCCGTTCCATCGTGGAGTCCTGGCGCGCCTACCTGGACGAGCACCGCGCCGAGATCACGGCCATCCAGCTCCTGGCCGAGGCCCGCACCCGGCAGGTCCCGTTCGCCTCCATCAAGGAACTCGCCGACCGCATCGCCCGGCCCCCGCACAACTGGACCGTCGACATCGTCTGGGCCGCCTACGAGGCCGTCGAGACCGGGCACGTCCGCCACAACGACCACACCCGGCTCACCGACCTGGTCTCCCTGCTCCGGTACACCCTCGGGGTGGACGACGAGCTCGTGCCCTACGCCGACCGCGTCCGCGACCGCTACACGGGCTGGCTGCGGCAGGAGGAGCAGGCCGGGGTGGTGTTCAGCCCGGACGAACGGTGGTGGCTGGACCGCATGGCCGACGTCATCGCCTCCTCCGCCGGGTTGAGCGACCACGACCTCGACGCCGCACCCTTCACTGAACGCGGCGGCATCGACGGGGCGCTCCGCGACCTCGGCGACCGCGCCGCCGGCCTGATCAACGAACTGAATCAGGAGCTCACCGCGTGACCAACTGGAAGGTCGAGCCACTCCGTGCACTCGGCGCATGGCATGGAGGCGGAACGCCGTCCAAGAGCCGCGCCGACTTCTGGGAAGGCGGTGACGTCCCTTGGCTCTCTCCGAAGGACATGGGCGCTGACGTCCTCTTCAGCACCCGTGACCACATCACCGCTGCAGCCGTCCTTGGCTCGTCCACTCGCGTCGTCAAGCCGGCGTCCGTCGCGGTGGTGGTCCGCTCCGGCATCCTCGAGCGCAAGATCCCCGTGGCGCTCGTGCCCTTCGCGACCACCCTGAACCAGGACATGAAGGCCATAGAGTGCCGCCCAGACGTGGACCCACGGTGGGTCGCCTGGGGACTACGCGCGTCGGAGCGGGAACTGCTTCGGACGGCCCGGAAGGCTGGCACGACCGTCGCCTCACTTGAGTGGAGCCGGGTTCTCGACTGGCGGCTGCCCATCCCGCCGCTGGACGAGCAGCGGGCGATCGTCGACATCCTCGAAGACCACCTCTCCCGCCTCGACGCCGCCGACGCCTACCTCGAGACGGTCACATCACGGCTGGAGTCGCTACGCATTGCCCGGTGGCGTTCCGCCTTCGGCGGGCTCGCCGGGTCGTGGGTCGTCCGGCCACTGCTCGAGGTCGCAACCATCGAGAACGGCCAGACGCCACGGGGCCTGGCAGGGGCGCTCCTCAACGACCCTTCCACGGAATCGGTGCCGTTCTACAAGGTCGGCGACATGAACACGGGCGACGGCCAGACGATGTCCGGGGCCCGCTTCCACGTCACACGGTCGACTGCCGGATCGTTAGGACTCCATATCCGCCCCGAGGGGTGCGTCCTCATCCCCAAACGAGGTGGGGCGATCGGCACCAACAAGAAGCGGCTGCTCAGTACCGAAGCGGCGTTCGACCTGAACATGATGGGTCTTCGACCATCAAGCGAGATCCGGCAGCGGTACCTATGGCACTGGTTCGACGGGATCGACCTTGGGGCGATCGCCGACGGCTCCAATGTCCCGCAGATCAACGCCCCCCAGATGCGCCGGTTGTCGCTGCCAGTGCCGCCCCTCGACGTTCAGGACGCGACATGCAATGAGCTCGATGTCTTCATCTCGCAGCGGCGTGCCGCGGGAGTAGAGGTACGACAGAGCAGGAAGCGTGCGGCGACCCTGCGCGCGACGTTGTTGGCGGCAGCCTTCTCCGGCCGCCTCACCGGCCGCACGTCGGACATGGACCGGGTGGAGGAGCTGGTCTCATGAGCGGCAAGCAGGTCCGGCTCTTCCTCGTCGACGGCACACCGGGTGGCCTGACCACAGCGGAGATCACCAACTGGACGGGCCACGTCCTCAGCGCCCGACGATCGGACCTGGGTGACCTGCTGCAGCGCCCGGAGGCCGCCCGGACGGGGGTCTACCTGCTCCTGGGCGACGACGCGGACGCCGTCGGCGGGGTGCGCTGCTACGTCGGCGAGGCGGACGTCGTGGCCGACCGCCTGCGCACCCACCATCGGGACAAGCCGTTCTGGGACCGCGTCGTGGTCATCACGTCCAAGGACGCGAACCTGACCAAGTCCCACGGCCGGTACCTGGAGTCACGGCTGATCTCGCTCGCGCGGCAGGCCGGTCGTGTCGAGCTGGAGAACGGGACGGCCCCGCCGCTCCCGCCTTTGCCGGAGGCTGACGTCTCGGACATGGACTACTTCCTTGGCCAGCTCCAGATCATCCTTCCCGTGCTCGGCGTGAACGCGATCCGGGTGCGCGAGGCCACGCTTGCCGCAGCGCCGGTGGAAGGCCAGGTCTCGCCGGTGTTCCGCATCACCTTGCCCAAGCAGGGGATCGACGCTCGAGCGCAGCAGATCGACGGCGAGTTCACCGTCCTCGGCGGGTCGACCGTTGCGGCCGTCGTGCGTTCCAGCGAGCGCTACAAGCAGAGCACGGCACGGGCCTACGCGGCCTACCAGGCGCTGCACGACAAGCTCGTCGCGGACGGCTCGATCACCGTTGCCGACTCTGTCGGCACGCTCACCCGCGACGTCGTCTTCTCATCCCCGTCCACGGCTGGCGCGATCGTCGTCGGACGCTCCTGCAACGGCCGAGAGGCATGGGTCTCCGGCGAGGGCACGTTCGGTCAGTGGGAGAGCCGAGGCGTGGAGTGAGCGCACGTCCAGTCGCCGCAGCCGGCCGTTCGGCCTGATCGCGGACTACTCGCCGTGCCGTTCCGAGGCGGCTTCGGCTGCCGCACGAGCCAGCTCGACCCTCATCCACGGATAGGGGTCGACAGGCGGCGCCGACGGCCCCACCCGACGCCTGACGTCCGCCAGCGCCGGGCCGGCCACGTAGAAGCGCCCCTTGGTCTCGCCGACCGGGCGGAGCAGGCCGACGTCGCTCAACGCCTTGAAGTCGCGGCTCGCGGTCCGCTCGTCCACCCCCGTCTGCTCCACGTAGGTCGGCCGCCGCAGTCGGAAGCCCAGCAGGCCCGAGTAGAGGGCGTCGAGGACCCGGTCGGGCAACCGGTGCGCTCCGACGACCTCGTCCAGGATCTCGTAGCTGTGCTGGGCCCGGCGCCAACGGCTGCGAACCGTCTGGGCCTGCATGTGGTGGGCCCGGAGGTTGAAGCTCACCCACAGGTGCGCGTCGCCCTCGGGTCGCCACCTGCCGCGCCCGGTCGCGGCGAGCACGTGGTAGTAGTCATCGGTGTTGGCCCCGAGCCACTCCTCGATGCTGGCGAACTCCGGTTCGGCTACCCCGCGCCGCGCCAGGACGAGGGTCTGGAGAGCACGGGCCATCCGCCCGTTGCCGTCACGGAACGGGTGGATCATCACCAGGTTGAGGTGGGCCATCGCGGCGTGCACCAGCGGGTCCTCGCCGTCGTGCCGGTTCAGGTCCACGATGAGTTCCGCCATGAGCCCGGACACGGCGTCCGGTTCAGGGCCCGTGTACACCACTCGTTCGGTGCGTTCGTCGTGCACGTAGATGTCACGCTCGCGGTACTGGCCCGGGCTCGTGCTCAGGTCGTGCGCCAGCATCATGAAGTGCATCGAGCGCAGCGCCGAGGCGTCGAGCACGAAGTGAGCGTCGCGAGACATCGCCAGGACGTACCCGAGGGCCTGTCGGTAGCCACGGATCTCCGCGAACGTCCGCTGATCCGCGCTCAGAGGCTCTTCGTCGTCCAGCGCGGCGTCGGCGTCGTCCAGCTCGACGCGATACCCCTCGATGCTGTTCGACCCCTGGATCGCTCGGGCCAGCGCCGTGCGACGGAGGCGACCGGTCCACCGTCGCGGAACACGAAGGTGCTCCGCCAGCTCGGCGCGCATGGCTGAGATCTCCTCGAGCGCGCGGGTGTCCTCGAGGTCCAAGTCGGGAAAGATGTAGAGCATGACGTCCCAATGTCTCGTTTCACAGGACAGCTAGAGCGGGCGCACCCAGTGTCGCAAGAATAAGGACATTGGGCAAGGCTGACGTAGCCCCACCTCACACCTCCTTGAGAGCATGTCCGGCATGATGGCCGCGAGCCCTGTGGAGGGATGCTGATGGCTGACGCCCGTCGCCTGGTCGACAAGCTGTGGTCGTACTGCAACGTGCTGCGCGACGACGGCGTCGGCACCCTGGAGTACACCGAGCAGCTGACGTACCTGCTGTTCTTGAAGATGGCGCACGAGCGCGCCACGAGGGCGTGGCAGCCGGAGCGGATCGTGCCGGAGGAGTTCTCCTGGCAACGGCTGCTGGACGCGGACGGCATCGCGCTGGAGGTCGAGTACACCCGGATCCTGCTGGGCCTGGCGCGCGAGCCGGGCACCCTCGGCACGATCTTCCGCAAGGCGCAGAACCGCATCCAGGACCCGGCCAAGCTCAAGCGGCTGATCCACGACCTGATCGACGCCGAGCAGTGGTCCCAGGCCGGGGTGGACATCAAGGGCGACGCCTACGAATCACTTTTGTCGCGTGGGGCTGAGGATGTGAAGTCAGGCGCAGGCCAATATTTCACCCCACGGGCGCTGATCCAGGCGGTGGTGGACTGCGTCCAGCCCACGGTCCGCGACACGGTCACCGACCCCGCCGCCGGCACCGGAGGGTTCCTGCTCGCCGCGCACGCCTCCGCCTCCCGCGACGCCTCGTCCATGGACCCCACCGAGCGGACCCACCTGCGCGACGGGTTCGTGCACGGGGTGGAGCTGGTGGACGGCACCGCCCGACTGGCGGCGATGAACCTGCTGCTGCACGGCATCGGCCAGCCCAACGGGGAGTCGCTGATCGAGGTCAAGGACTCCCTGATCGCCGACCCGGGCCGGCGCTGGTCGGTGGTCCTGTCCAACCCCCCGTTCGGTCGCAAGTCGTCGCTGACCATGGTCGGCGCGGACGGGCGGGAGGCCCGGGAGGACCTGGAGATCGAGCGCCAGGACTTCGTCGTCACCAGCTCCAACAAGCAGCTGAACTTCGTGCAACACATCATGACCATCCTGGACATCAACGGCCGGGCCGCCGTGGTGCTGCCCGACAACGTGCTCTTCGAGGGTGGCGCCGGGGAGACCCTGCGCCAGCGCCTGCTGCGCGACTTCGACCTGCACACGATGCTGCGCCTGCCGACGGGGATCTTCTACGCCCAGGGCGTCAAGGCCAACGTCCTGTTCTTCAACAAGAAGCCCGCGGCCGAGCACCCCTGGACCGAGCGCGTGTGGGTGTACGACCTGCGCACCAACCAGCACTTCACGCTCAAGCAGAACCCGCTCACCCGGGCTGCCCTGGACGAGTTCGTCGGCTGCTACGCCCCCGGGCGGCCGCGGTCCGAGCGGGTGGAGTCCGAGCGGTTCCGCTCCTTCGGGTACGACGACCTCGTCGCCCGCGACAAGGCCAACCTCGACCTCACCTGGCTGCGCGACGAGTCCCTCGAAGACCTCGACAACCTCCCCGCGCCCGAGGTCATCGCGAGGGAGATCGTCGAGGACCTCACCGCGGCCCTGGCCGAGTTCGAAGCCGTCGCCGCTGCCCTGGAGGCGGCGGCTCCCGCCGAGCCGGGGAACGCGCCGTGATCACGCCGAGCACTCGTCTCGCGCCGTACTTGACGCCAGAGAACGCCGGTGCGGCTGCCGCCATCGTGGCCACGTACTTCACGCCACGACCCACCGGAGCCTTCACGGAAGCGCACTTCGAGCGCCTGGGCGGCGGTGGCGATCGGCCGGCCATCGCCGACGAGTTCACCGCCGAGGACCTCGTTGCGGTCTCCATGCTCTCCGTACCCGTCGTTGGGAACGCGGCCCTGGAAATCCTCCTGCACCGGCGCAACCGGCTGCATGGGCTGCTCCGGCGGGTGCCGACAGACTTGACCCTGGGCGCCGTTGACGGTGCTGAGATCGGCCCGGAATGGCCCGCCTGGCAGGTGTAAACGGAACTGAGGGCGGTCGTTGACGTCGGCCCCACCACGGCGTCCAAGCTCCTCGCCCGCAAGCGCCCACACCTCGTGCCCGTCTACGACACCGTCATCGCGGCCGAGCTCGGACTCGTCGACGGCCGCCTGTGGCAGCCGCTGAACGCCTGGTTGACGGCCGACGCACACGCCAACGAGTCTCAGCTCCACCGGATCCGTGCCGCCGCCGGCCTGGGCACGGACATCTCGCTCCTGCGGGTGTTCGACGTCCTGACCTGGATGGTGGGAAAGGGGAACGCGCCCGAGCTCGGCAAGGTGAGCGGCGACCTGGGCCCGTCCGTTGGCTAAGCGCCGTACCGACCGCGAGGCCGGGTACGTCCTCGACCGCGTCGACGCACTCCTGGGACACCAGAGCCTGAGGGAGCACCGCTTCGCCTGGCTCCGCGGCGACCCCGGCGCGTCCGGCCGCTCCATGACGCTCCCCGTGGACGCCTACTGGCCCGACCTCGGGCTCGTCATCGAGGTGTACGAACGCCAGCACGACCACCCGGTGGCCCACTTCGACAAGCCCGACAGGCTCACCGTCAGCGGTGTCCATCGAGGAGAGCAGCGCCGCATCTACGACGAGCGGCGACGGACCCTCGTGCCCGCCCACGGGCTGACACTCCTGATCATCCGCACGACTCTCCTGACCGTCGATCGACGAGGACGCCTGCTACGAGACACCGCGGCGGACGACCCGGTGCTGCGCGGGCTCCTCGACGAGGCCCTGGCCGAACCCCGTCGCCTCCACGAGAGGCAGGGGCTGACGCCACCGGCATCAGGTTCCGCGTAACGTTGCCGCGGACGGGCGGCAGCGGGCCGGGTTCTCCCTAGGCTTCTCCCCAGGGTGCTCCCGACTAATGTCCGCACGTCCCGGGCCTCTAGCTCAATTGGCAGAGCAGCGGACTTTTAATCCGCGGGTTGCGAGTTCGATCCTCGCGGGGCCCACGTTTGCGCAGGTCAGCGCGATGTCGATCATCGTTCCGAGCCCCGCGAGCCGGTGACGAATGATCCGCGGGTCTACCGTCGACCAGATTCGGCCACCCGCGCCGCCACGCCGTGATCAGGCTGGTCAGGAGCCGATTCGGCCCACCGTGCGAGCTTCGACGGAGCCGTGAGCTCGTGCGCGGCAGCCATCTGGCAGCCTTCTGGGTTCGCAAGCACGCGGCAGCGCCGCACGGCGAGGCGTACGTCGGCATCGGTCTGCCCCTCCGGTAGCGGGCGCAATGAGGGCCGCCCGGGTGGCGCGCCCTGGCCGAGGTGGCCTTGTTGCACCTTCACGCGACGTGGCCGCCGTGGTAGGCACTCCCCCGTGCTGCACGTTGCGGACCTGGCCGACCTCACCGATCCCGTGACCCTCTCGCGGGGACGCGCCTACGCCCGCCAGGGTCGGGTCGAGGCCCTGCGCAGCGCGCGTGGCGAGCTGCGTGCCGAGGTCCTCGGGACCGACACGTACCACGTGCGCATCGGCGACGGGTCGTGGTGGTGCGACTGTCCGGTCGGGGTGACTGGGGCGTTGTGCAAGCACTGCGTCGCGGTCGTGGTCGCCGCCGAGACCGGCGCCCTGCGGGACCTGGTCCGAGACGCGGTCGCCGAGGTACCGGGTGTGGCCGAGCTGGTGGCGCGGGCCTACATCGCGAACACCGACGACGTGGATGCGCTGCGCACCGAGGTCCAGGACGTGCTCAAGCCGCGTCGCCAGTTCTACGAGTACCGCCAGGCCAACCGCTACGCGGCCGAGGCCGAACCGTTGCTGCGGCTGCTCGCCGAACGGGCCTCGCGCCCCTCGCCCGAGCTGCTCGACGTGGTCGAGCGTGCGCTCGCCCTGACAGTGCGCACCATCCTCCGCTCGGACGACTCCTCCGGCGCGCAGGGCGACCAGGTGCGCCGGCTGCTGGACCTTCACGCCCAGGTCGCCGGCGCGCTCGCGGGCACCCTGGACGCCAAGGCGCGGCGTCGCCTGGCCCGCTGGCTGCACACGTTCGCGTTCTCCGGCAAGCAGGACTTCTTCGAGATCGACGTGGACAGGTACGCCGACGCACTCGGCGCAGACGGTGTCGCGGAGTACCGCGCCCGCCTCGATGCGACCGCGCAGACCGCCAGCGAGGACGCGTTCGAGGTGCGGTACGCCCGCGGCAGGCTCGCGATCCTGGAACGCGACCCGGACGCGATCGTCGCCGTGATCGGCCAGGGCCAGGGCACGCAGTACCACGCAATGCGCGTGGTACAGGCCCTCGACGATGCCGGGCTGGCGGATCTCGCCGTCGAGCACGCGGCCCGCGGGCTGACGTTGCCGCACAGCCCTCACGCCGGTGCACTGGTGCAGCGTCTGGTCGAGGACGCCGAAGCGCGCGGCGACCCCGACCGGGTCCTCGGGCTGCGGCGCGACGCGTTCAGCCGGGACCCGTCGTCCACGACGCTCGGCGCCTACCGTGCCGCGGCCAAGGTCGCCGGCACGTGGGAGTCGGAGGGCAGGACCGCAGAGCAGCGGCTGGCCGAGGTTCGCCCGTGGGAGTGGGTGAGCGTCCTGCTGGGCGCCGGGCGGGACGAGGAGGCGTGGGCGTTCGCCGTCGCCCACCCCGGCGGGGCGCGCGCCCAGTGGGAGCACCTGTGCGCCCGTCGCGCCCAGACCGCCCCAGCAGAGACGGTTCCGCACTACCGGCGGATGATCACCGAGATGCTGGAGACCACCGGCCGCGGCAACTACCTTGCCGCCGCCCGGCTGCTGGTTCGCCTGCGATCGGTGTGCGCTGCCGCCGGGATGCCGGCGGAGTTCGTCGAGTTCATGGCCGCCACCGCCGAGGCGAACCGGCGTCGCCCGACCTGCATCGACGAGCTCGTCCGCGCCGGCCTGATCCGACGCGACCGCACCGTGGTCAAGGGCTGAGCGGCGCGTCGCCGTGGCAGCGATGGTGGGGTGAACCCACCCACGCCGACACGCCACCATCGCACCAGGCCGCGGTTTACTTTGATTCACCATAGTATGCTTGACCAAAGCATTCTTGAGGAGGCGTCAGATGTCTGACTTCGTGGGGCGGACGCTCGAGATTGATCGGCTCACCCGTCTGCTCGATGACATCGGCTCGCGCGTGCGAGCGGGTCGAACCCACGACGTCGGCACGGCGGTGCTGATGCGCGGCCGTCGGCGGGTCGGCAAGAGCCGGCTGGCCTCCGAGCTCATCTCCCGGACCGGTCACCCGTCGGTGTACTTCCAAGCCGCACGAGGCGCCGACCCTGCCGCGGAGCTGCAGGCCCTGATGGCCGCCGCTGCGCAGTCCGACCTACCCGAAGCGTGGCTGGCACAGTCCGCGACCCCGTCCACCCTGACCGACGCGCTGCGAATCATCGACCGGTTGCTGCCGGACGACCGCCCCTCGGTCGTGGTGATCGACGAGGCACCTTGGCTGCTCGCGAGCATCCCCGGTGGTGCGGGTGAGCTCCAGCGGGTGTGGGACCACGACCTGTCCCGTAAGCCCGTCCTGCTGCTGCTGCTCGGCTCGGACCTGGGGATGATGGAGGCGCTCGACCACCACGACGCCCCGTTCCACGGCCGGGGGGCTCCGATGGTCCTGGACGTGTTGTCCCCACGCGACGTCGGCCGGATGACCGGCACCACCGGGATCGACGCGTTCGACGCGTGGCTGATCACCGGGGGCCTGCCGACCGTCACCCGGGCGTGGGCGCCGGGGACCAGCCGTCAGGAGTTCCTCACGACGCAGTTCTCGGACGCGATCACCCCATTGGTGGTCTCCGGGCAGCGGATCCTCGACAGCGAGTTCCCCACCTCGACCTCGCCCAGGACCGTGCTGAGGGCGATCGGCGGGAAGGGTGAGAGGACCTTCACCTCGATCGCGCAGTCCACCGGAAGCAGACCGATGAACTCAGCGACTCTCAGTGAGGCGCTCGAGACCCTGTCGAGGAAGCGTGTCGCCGTCGCTGACGAGCCCCTGTCGACCAAGCCGGATCCGAAGAACCGTCGCTGGCGCGTCGCCGACCCCGGCTTGCGATTCTGGCTCCGCTTCGTCGGCCCTGCCGTGGACGACATCGACCGCGGTCGCGGCGACCTCGCCCTGCAACGCGCCCACGACGACTACCCGACCTGGCGGGGCCGCGCGATCGAACCCGTCGTGCGCGACGCCCTGGAGCGCCTCCTGCCCGACGAACGGTGGCCTGAGGTGCGAGCAGTCGGCGGGTGGTGGCCGCGATCCAACGTCCCCGAGATCGACCTCGTCGGTGCGAACGCACGCCCTGCCGACCAGTACGCGTTCGTCGGGACGATCAAGTGGCGCCCCGACCGTAAGGTCACCAGAGCCGAGCTCACCGAGCTCGCGAAGGACGCCACGAAGATCCCCGGCCTCGGATCGAGCACCCCCCTGGTGGCGGTGTGCCCCGCGGGCGCGGTGGCCGACGACCGGCTCGCACACGTGTGGACCGCCGACCACCTGCTCCAGGCGTGGCAGTAGGCGCGACACAAGGCGCGGCCAGGCCTCCGCCAGCGCAGCACGCCGAGACCACGGACCGGGGTGGAGGATAGGAGCGATTCGCGTCACGGAGGCCACGAAGCGGCGACCAGAATGCCTCTCCTTTGTGGGCTCGTGTGACTGATCCGTGGGTGGTTCGGTGAGCTGGTGACGGCGACACGCCGCTCCCACCAGTAGTTTCTGGCTTGCGAGAGTCAGGGCTACAGGGCGAGGAACGGCGTGCGCAACGTCAGGGTATGGCGCGTGCTGCTCGGGGTCGAGCAGGGGATCGTCGAGCGAGTCGAGGTCGACGACGACGGCGTAGTCACGGCGCACGTGCGGGTCCCGCGCCGGGCCCGGTCCAGGTGCGGGATCTGTCGGCGTCGGTCGGTCGGGTATGACGGTGGCGACGGGCGCCGGCGCTGGCGGGCGCTGGATCTGGGGACAGTGCAGGGGTTCATCGAGGCTGCCGCGCCGCGGGTCTCGTGTGGTGAGCACGGGGTGGTCGTCGCGTACGTACCGTGGGCCAGGCACGGTGCGGGGCACACCCTGGCGTTCGACGACCAGGTGGCGTGGCTGACGGTGCGCTGCTCGAAGTCCGCGGTCGCGGCACTGATGCGGGTCGCGTGGCGGACCGTCGGGTCGATCGTGACCCGGGTCGCCGCCGACGAGATGGTCGGGGTGGACCGGTACGCGAACGTGCACCGGATCGGGATCGATGAGATCTCCTACAAGAAGGGCCACCGGTACCTGACGATCGTCGTGGACCACGACACCCGACGCCTGATCTGGGCTGCGCCCGGGCGGGACCGGGCGACCCTGCGCAGGTTCTTCGATGACCTCGGACCCGAACGCAGTGCGGCGATCACCCACGTGTCCGCCGACGCGGCCGAGTGGGTCGCGACCGTCGTAGCCGAACGGTGCCCGAACGCGGTGCGCTGCGCGGACGCGTTCCACGTCGTGGCGTGGGCCACCGACGCCCTGGACGAGGTGCGTCGCCAAGCGTGGAACGACGCCCGCGGGGCCGTGACTCAGCGGCGCGCTGCCCGTGCGACCGGGGACGCCCGCGCGCTCAAGCACGCCAGATACGCGTTGTGGAAGAACCCGGAGAACCTGACCGACCTTCAGCAGGCGAAGCTCGCCTGGGTCGCCAAGACCGACCCGCGTCTGTACCGGGCCTACCTGCTCAAGGAGGGCCTGCGGCACGTGTTCGCCGTCAAGGGCCAAGAAGGCAAGGACGCGCTCGACCGGTGGATCAGCTGGGCCCGCAGGTGCCGCATCCCGGCGTTCGTCCACCTGCAGAAACGGATCGTCACACACCGGGTCTCGATCGACGCGACCCTTGAGCACAACCTGTCCAACGGGCTGATCGAGTCCACCAACACCAAGATCCGACTCCTGACCCGACAGGCCTTCGGGTTCAAGAACCCCCAAGCCCTGATCGCCCTGGCCATGCTCTCCCTCGGCGGCTTCTGCCCACCACTGCCCGGCCG
>JBBRCL010000035.1:0-30655 GCA_038204895.1 Actinomycetales bacterium
CGAGACCCTCGCCCAGGCCAAGAAGGCACCACGGTCCAGACCCCCCGTCAACAGCACCTGGAACCAACCCGGCTGGCGGAGGAAACCAGATGAGGCAACGTCATAGCCCCCGCGGAGGTATTGACATGAGGCAACAGGGGAGTCGCATGGACCAGGTCAGCCACTGGGGCACGGGCGAGCCGGACCCGGAGTTCTGGGTGAACCTTCGCACCGGCGAGGTGGAGCAGGGCCGGCAGAGCCCCGCGGTCGACCGGATGGGCCCGTACCGCACGCGCGAGGCCGCCCAGCATGCGTCCGAGACGGCGGACCAGCGCAACGTGGCCTGGGACGAGGAGGACCGTCGCTGGAACGACGACCGCTGGCCTCGGGAGTCCGGCCCCGCCGCGCCGTGAGGCGCGGGCGCTACTCCGTGAAGCTGTGCTCGTCGTCGGGGAACGTCCCCGAGCGCACCTCGTCGTTGTAGGCGCGAGCGGCGGCGGCCAGCTCCTCACGCAGCCGGCCGTACCGCTTGGCGAACCGCGGCGTCCAGTCCGACAGACCCGCCATGTCCGGCCACACCAGCACCTGGCCGTCGCACGCGGCCCCGGCGCCGATGCCGATCGTCGGCACGGTGAGGATCTCGGTGATCCGCGCGGCCAGGGGGGCCGGCACCATCTCGAGCACGATGGCGAAGACGCCGGCGTCCTGCAGGGCGATGGCATCCTCGCTCAACCGCTCGGCGGCGTCGGCGCCCCGGCCCTGGACGCGCTTGCCGCCAAGGGTGTTCTCGGACTGCGGAGTGAACCCGAGATGACCCATCACCGGGATCCCGGACGACGTGAGCAGTCGAACGTGCTCGGCCACCCGCCGGCCACCCTCGAACTTCACCGCGTGGGCGCCGCCCTCCTTGAGGAACCGGACGGCGGTGTCGAACGCCTGCTGCGGCGACGACTCGTAGGAGCCGAACGGCAGGTCGGCGACCACCAGGGCGCGCCGGGCCGCGCCGGCGACGGCCCGAGTGTGATGGATCATCTCGTCGACGGTCACCGGGATGGTCGTGGGATAGCCGTAGAAGTTGTCGCCGAGGGAGTCCCCGACCAGCAGCACGTCCGTGCCGACCTCGTCGAAGATCTGCGCGGTCGGTGCGTCGTAGGCGGTGAGCATGGTGATCCGCTCGCCACGCTCCTTCGCCTCGCGCAGGTGGTGCACGCGGACCCGACGCGGCGGGCGTGGCGGTTGGGCGTCGGGGGCCGGCGCCGCAGGCGTGGCTTGGGTGGGGTGGGCCTGCTCCGAGGGATCGGTCATCGTGGGTCTCCCTTGGGTTCCCGCCAGCGGTTGGTGACGGGGAGTCTACGGTCACGGCCGAAGGCCAGTGCGGTCACCTTGGGCCCCGGCGGGTACTGCCGGCGCTTCCACTCCGCCCGGTCCACCAGGGCCAGGACCTTGTCGACGACGGTGGCGTCAAACCCGCGCGCCAGCAGCTCCGCGCGGCCCTCGGCGTGCTCGACATAGGCGTCGAGCACCTCGTCCAGCAGGTGGTAGGGCGGCAGGGAGTCGGTGTCCAGCTGGCCGGGGGCGAGCTCGGCTGACGGCGGCTTCGTGATCGAGCTCTCCGGGATCGGCGGGATCGCGCCGGCGGAGCGGGCCGCCTGGTTCCGCCACCGCGCCAACGCCGACACCCGCGACTTGTCGACATCCTTCAAGGGCGCGAACCCGCCGACGGCGTCCCCGTAGATGGTCGAGTACCCCACGGCGAGCTCGGACTTGTTCCCGGTGGCCAGCACCAGATGGCCCTCGACGTTGGAGATGCCCATCAGGATCACGCCGCGGATCCGCGACTGCAGGTTCTCCCCGGCGATCCCAGGCAGGTTCATCTGGCCCTCGAAGGCGTCCACCAGCGGCGCGATCGGCTGGACCCGGTAGTCCGCGCCGATCCGCCTGGCGAGGTCAGCGGCGTCGTCCCGGGAGTGCTCGGAGGAGTGCCGCGACGGCATCGAGACGCCCACAACGTTGGGACCGCCGACGGCGTCGGCCGCCATCGCCGCCACGAGCGCCGAGTCGATGCCCCCGGACAGGCCAAGGACCACCGAGCGGAAGCCGTTCTTGGTCGCGTACCCGCGCAGGCCGGTGACGACCGCCTGGTAGACCTGCGCGTCCGGCTCGAGCGGGGTTGCGACCGGACCGGACCGGGCCGGCTGCCCGGCGTCTCCCAGGTCCCAGACCAGCAGGTGCTCGACGAACTGCGGCGCCCGAGCCAGCAGGGTCCCGTCCGCCGCGACCACGAACGACCCGCCGTCGAAGACCAGGTCGTCCTGGCCGCCGACCATGTTCACGTAGGCCACCGGGGCGGCCACCTCGGAGGCCCGACGGGCGGCGAGCTCGGTGCGCACGCCGACCTTGCCCTCCTCGTACGGAGAGCCGTTGAGCACCACGAGCAGGTCGGCGCCGCCCATCGGGGGCAGCGGCCCGCCGTCCGCCCAGATGTCCTCGCAGATGACCACGCCGATCCGCCGGCCGTGCACCCCGACGACGCAGCCCTGCTCGCCGGCGGCGAAGATCCGGTACTCGTCGAAGACGCCGTAGTTGGGCAGGTGGTGCTTGTCGTACCGGGCCAGCACCGACCCGCGGTGCAGGACGACGGCCTGGTTGGTCGCCCGCCCGTCAGGCGTCCGGCCCAGCGTGCCCAGCACCACGACGACGTCGTCAAGGCCGCGCTCGCTCAGACCGGCGACGACGTCGTCCAGGGCGCGGTCCGCGGCACGTGCGAACGAGTCCCGCAGCGCCAGGTCCTCGATCGGGTAGCCGGTGACGGTCATCTCGGGGAAGGCCACCAGGTCGGCGCCCGCCTGGGCGGCGGTCGTTGTCCAGTCGAGGATGCGTCCGGCGTTTCCCGCGACGTCCCCGACGCAGGTGTCGATCTGGGCCATGGCGATACGCAGCGCGACCATGGTCACCACACTATCCGCGGCGCGGGGAGCGGTTCGGACCGGGGTTCCGGACGCCCCGGTCGGGTCGCGGACACATGGCCGCAACGTCGGTGGGGCAGGATGTGCTCATGGACAGGCAGCAGGAGTTCGTCCTCCGCACCGTCGAGGAGCGGGACATCCGCTTCATCCGTCTCTGGTTCACCGACGTTCTCGGGGTTCTCAAGTCCGTCGCGGTGGCGCCGGCCGAGCTGGAGTCCGCCTTCAACGAGGGCATCGGCTTCGACGGCAGCGCGATCGAGGGCCTGACCCGGGTGTTCGAGGCCGACATGCTCGCCAGGCCCGACCCGTCGACGTTCCAGGTGCTTCCCTGGCGCGGCGAGACGCACGGGACCGCGCGGATGTTCTGCGACGTCCTCACTCCGGACGGTCAGCCGTCGCTGGCCGACCCCCGCCACGTGCTCAAGCGGGCGCTGGCCCGCGCGACCGACAAGGGGTTCACCTTCTACACCCACCCCGAGGTCGAGTTCTACCTGTTCGAGGCCCCCGCCGACCCGACCCGGCCCCTGGTCCCGGTGGACTCCGCCGGCTACTTCGACCACGTGCCGCGGGGCACCGGCCACGACTTCCGCCGCGCCGCCATCTCGATGCTCGAGTCGATGGGGATCTCGGTGGAGTTCTCCCACCACGAGGCAGGGCCCGGCCAGAACGAGATCGACCTGCGCTACGCCGACGCCCTCACCACCGCGGACAACATCATGACGTTCCGCACCGTTGTCAAGGAAGTGGCCCTCGAGCAGGGCATCTACGCCTCGTTCATGCCCAAGCCGCTGGGTGACAAGCCGGGCTCCGGCATGCACACCCACCTGTCGCTCTTCGAGGGCGACCGCAACGCCTTCTACGAGGCGGCGGCGCCGATGGAGCTGTCCCAGACCGGGCGCCGGTTCATCGCGGGCCTGCTGCACCACGCCGCCGAGATCACCGCCATCACGAACCAGTACGTGAACTCGTACAAGCGGCTGTGGGGCGGCGCCGAGGCGCCGTCGTTCGTCTGCTGGGGACACAACAACCGTTCGGCGCTGGTCCGGGTGCCGTTGTACAAGCCGGGCAAGGGCAACTCCACCCGTGTCGAGTACCGGGCGGTCGACTCGTCGACCAACCCCTACCTCGCCTACGCCGTCCTGCTCGCCGCCGGCCTCAAGGGCATCGAGGAGGGCTACGAGCTGCCCGAAGGCGCCGAGGACGACGTGTGGGAGCTGACCGACGGCGAGCGCCGGGCCCTCGGCATCCAGCCGCTGCCGTCCTCGCTCGAGCAGGCGGTGGCGATCATGGAGACGTCCGAGCTGGTGGCCGAGACCCTCGGCGAGCACGTGTTCAACTTCGTGCTGCGCAACAAGCGCGAGGAGTGGAACGCCTACCGCACGCAGGTGACGCCGTTCGAGCTCATGCGGTACCTGCCGGTGCTGTGAGCACCTGCCGACCGACGCCGTGACCACCGCTCCCGGATCAGGTGGCCGGCCGGCGCGGACCCTGCGCGGGACCCTCGTGCGGCTGGGCTTCGGTGACCCGACGCGTGCGGCGGACCTGCTGACCGGAGCGGCTGTGTGCGCAGCCGTTGGTGTGGTCGACGACCAGGCGCCCCTGCTCGACGCGCTCGGCCGGGTGGCCTCACCGGACGAGGCGGTGCTGACCCTCACCCGGCTGCTCGAGTCCTGCTCCGGCAGCCGGCTGCACGACCGGCTGTGCGAGATGCTGCGCGGGACCGGACCGAGCCGGGACCGGCTGCTCGCGGTCCTCGGCGCGTCGACGGCCCTCGGCGACCACCTGGTGCGCCATCCCGACGACTTGGCTGCGCTCGTGGGTGAGGACCTGCTGGCAGATCAGGTGACGGTGCGGGGTGAGCTGCTCGCCGCGGTCGGGGCGTCCCCGGAACAGGCTCCGGTGGCCACGCTCACCGGGCAGGACGGCATCGACGCGTTGCGGCGCGCCTATCGTCGGCGGTTGCTGATGATCGCCGCGGCGGACCTGACCGCGCCCGAGGCGACGGCAGTGCTGCCCGCTGTCGCAGCCGCGTTGGCCCACCTGGCGGGTGCCGCCCTCGAGACGGCCCTCGCGCTGGCTCGGGCGGAGCACGCCGACCACGCGACGGCCCGGCTGGCGGTGATCGGGATGGGCAAGTGCGGGGGCACCGAGCTGAACTACATGAGCGACGTTGACGTGATCTTCGTCGCCGAACCGGCCGACGGTGCATCCGAGACCGAGGCGCTCGCGGTGGCCACGCGACTGGCCAGCGCACTGAGCCGCGCGTGCTCGACGGCGTCCGGCGAGCCTGCCCTGTGGCCGGTGGACGCGGCCCTGCGGCCGGAAGGCAAGAACGGGCCGCTGGTCCGCACGGTGGCCAGCCACCGGGCGTACTACGAGCGCTGGGCGAAGACGTGGGAGTTCCAGGCTCTGCTCAAGGCACGGGTCGTCGCCGGGGACGCCGCCGTGGGGGAGGCCTACCGGCAGGCTCTCGACCCCCTGGTCTGGTCGGCCGCCGAGCGGGAGCACTTCGTCGAGGATGCGCAGGTGATGCGTCGCCGGGTGGAGGAGAACGTCCCGCCGGCGGAGGCGGAACGCCAGATCAAGCTGGGAGCCGGCGGGCTTCGGGACGTGGAGTTCACGGTCCAGCTGCTTCAGCTGGTGCACGGCCGGACCGACGCCGCACTGCGCAGCCCCACCACCCTTGACGCCCTCGCCGCCCTGTCCGCCGGCGGCTACGTCGGCCGTGACCACGCGGCCCGGCTGGCCGTCTGCTACCGCACGCTGCGCGTGCTCGAGCACCGGATCCAGCTGCACCACCTGCGTCGGACCCATCTGATGCCGACGGCCGAGCTTGACCTGCGGCGTCTGGCCCGGTCGATCGGTCTGCGCACCGGCGGGGCTGACGCCGTGCTGGACCTGTGGCGGACCGTGCGCCGCGATGTCCGGCACCTGCATGAGGAGCTGTTCTACCGCCCGCTGCTGCCGGCCACCGCTCGGCTGTCCCGCGAGGACGTGAGCCTGGCGCCCGAGGCGGCGCGCGCGCGGCTGGCGGCGATCGGCTACCGCGACCCGGCGGGCGCCCTGCGGCACATCGGCGCGCTCACCGAAGGCGTGAGCCGGCGCGCCGCGATCCAGCGCCAGCTGCTCCCGGTGCTGCTCGGCTGGTTCGCCGAGGGCAGCGACCCCGACGCCGGCCTGCTGGCCTTCCGCCGGTTGTCGGACGAGCTCGGCACCACCCACTGGTACCTCAAGCTGCTGCGTGACTCCGGCGCCGCTGCCCGACGTCTGGCGCGCGTGCTCTCCTCGTCCCGCTACGTCGCCGACGCCCTTGCCCGTTCCCCGGAGTCCGTCGCCTGGCTCGACGACGACGCCGACCTGGCGCCGCGGGAGCACGACCGTCTGGCGGCCGAGGCGGACGCGATCCTGACCCGCCAGAAGGACGTGGCCGAGGCAGCGGTGCTGCTCCGGGCGCTGCGGCGACGGGAGATGGCGCGGACGGCGGTGGCGGAGGTGCTCGCCCTGAGCGCCGTGCCGGTGACCTCAGGTGCCCTGACCGCCGCGGCCGACGTCGTGCTGGCCGGCGCCTTGCGCCTCGCGCAGCGGGAGGTGGCCGGGGACAGCCTGACCCGGATGTCGGTGATCGCGATGGGCCGTCTCGGCGGGCGCGAGATTGGGTACGGTTCGGACGCGGACGTGCTCTTCGTGCACGACCCGTTGCCGGATGTCGACCAGGCGGAAGCCCAGGCACAGGCCACCGCGATCGCCGCCCGGCTGCGCGTGGTCCTGGCAGCCACCGGACCCGAGCCGGCCCTCGAGGTGGATGCCGACCTGCGGCCCGAGGGTCGCAACGGACCTCTGGTGCGCACCCTGGCGTCGTACGGGGAGTACTACCAGCGCTGGTCGTCGCCCTGGGAGAGCCAGGCCCTGCTCCGCGCCCGGGTCGTCGCGGGTGACCCGGACCTCGGCGACCGGTTCGTCGAGCTGATCGGTCCGCTCCGGTACCCGGCAGGCGGGGTGGATGCGTCGGTGCTGCGGGAGGTGCGCCAGCTGAAGGCACGGATGGAGGCCGAGCGGCTGCCCCGCGGCGTCGACCCGGCCCGGCACCTCAAGCTCGGCCGCGGCGGGCTGAGCGACGTGGAGTGGACGGTCCAGCTGCTGCAGCTGTCGCACGCTCATGAGGTGCCAGCCCTGCGCACCCCGTCCACCTTGGAGGCCCTGGCTGCGGCGATGGACGCCGACCTGCTCGGCGCCCGGGACACCGCGATCCTCCGGGACGCCTGGCTGCTGTCGTCCCGCCTGCGCGACGGGATCGTGCTGTGGACGGGGCGTGCGGGCGGTGCGATGGCCGACGTCCTGCCGCACGACCGCCGTGCTCTCAACGGGTTGGCCCGGATGCTCGGACTGCCGCCGGCGGCAGGGGGAGAGCTCGAGGAGATGTACCTGCGGAGCGGGCGACGTGCTCGCGCGGTGATGGAGCGCGTCTTCTACGGCTGACTCAGGCCAGGCCGCGCCGTCGGCCCTCGATCTTGGGGCAGGTGTCGACAACGACGTCCAGACCGGCGGCCCTGGCCCGCTGCTCCGCCTCCGGGTCGGCCACCCCCAGCTGCAGCCACACGGCCCGGGCGCCGACGGCGATCGCCTCGTCGATCAGCTGGCCCACCCGGGACGAGCTCACGAACAGATCGACGACGTCGATCCGGCCGGGCACGTCCGCCAGGCGCTGGTAGCCCCGTGCGCCGTGCACGGTCTCCGCCCGCGGGTGCACCGGCACGATGTCGTGGCCGAGCGCCTGGAGGTACGCCGAGACGCCGTAGGCCGGCCGCGCCGTGTTGGTGGAGAGCCCGAGGACGGCCCAGTGCCCCGGCAGCGTGAGCAGTCTGTCGATCACCGCTGGGTCGTTGGCCGGCATGGGACCAGCCAAGCACGAACCGCCGCCGTGGGACCAGCGCCGTGCCCACGACGGCCAACGACGGCCCCCGACGGGCCCCGGGACGGGTCGGTGCGCTCAGCCGTGCAGCAGGTCGCCCTCGGCCCGCAGGCGGTCGACCACCTCGTCCGGGGTCAGCTGCACCATTCCCTCCGTCACCTCGTCCCACCGCCGGGGGGCCGCGACCGCCGGGCGGTCCTTGCCCCGCAGCGAGTACGGGGTGACTGTGGTCTTCGCCGGGTGGTTCTGCGACCAGTCGAGCAGCACCTTTCCCGGCCGCAGGGCGCGCTTCATGTTCGCCAGGATCAGCTCGGGTTGCCGGGCGGCCAGCTCCAGGGCGATGGTGCGGGCGTACTCCCGCACCTGCATCGCGGTCAGGGTCCCGTCCAGGGGCGCGTACAGCTGCATGCCCTTGCTCCCGCTGGTCACCGGGAAGGTGGTGCCGAGGCCGTCCTCGGCGAGCCGGGCGGCCACCAGGTGGGCCACCCGGGCGCACTCGTCGAGACCCGCTGGGGGTCCCGGGTCGAGGTCGACGACGAGCCGGTCGGGATGGTGCAGGGTCCCGTCCGGCTGCACGGTCCACTGGGGGGTGTGCAGCTCGATCGCACTCTGGTTCGCCGACCAGACCAGGCTCGCCAGGTCCTCCAGGAACGGGAAGTCGAGGATCGTGCCCTGGTCCCCGGTCCCCGGGCTGGCGGCGACCTCCTGGTGGCGGACCCACTCGGGCGGCCCCTTTGGCAGGTTCTTCTCGAAGAACCGCTCGCCGGACACCCCCTCCGGGAACCGGATCCGGGTGACCGGCCGGTTGCGCAGCTGGCGCAGCAGCGCCGGGGCGACGGCCGTGTAGTAGGCGATCAGCTCGGCCTTGGTGAACCCGGTGGGGTAGAGCACCCGGTCCAGGTTGGTGAGCCGGACCGTGCGCCCTTCCACCTGAACCCACTGCTCGCTCATGGTGTCTCCCACGGGTCGACGGGGACGTCGGAACGCATGGCGCGGATCGTCGGCTGGCGCAGCCGGCCGCTTGCGGTGCGCTGCAGGTACGCCACGTCCACCGTCACGACCGGTTCGCACCAGGTGACGTGTCGGGCGTCCGCCGCCGGCACCGGATCGTCGAGCGGTGGTCCGGGCCGTTCGAGGCCGAGCAGCTCCCGGGCCAGGTCGACGCCTCGTCGCCCGCCGAGCCCGCTGCCGGCCCTGCCGAGGTAGCGCCAGGAACCTTCGGCGTCGGGCGCCCCGAGCAGGACTGCGCCGAGCCGGGCGTTGCCGACCGCCCCGCGCCCCGCGTCGGCCGCACCCTCCGGACGCCAGCCGACGACGGCGGCGACCCGGGTCGACCGGTGTGCCGCCTTCACCCAGTCGGGGGACCGGCGACCGGGCTGGTAGCTGGAGGACCGGCTCTTGGCCAGCACGCCCTCGAGGCCGTGCTCCAGCGTCACTGCCCACAGGTCGTCCAGGTCGGGGTAGACCGGGGATAGCTGCACCCGCTCCGGCAGCGCCAGAGCCGCCAGGGTGGCCCGTCGCTCGTCCAGCGGGCGTCGGGTGATGTCCACGCCGTAGAGCACGAGCAGGTCGAACACCACGAAGGTGGCAGGGGCCCGGATGGCGAGCCGGCGGGCTCGGGCCGCATCCCGGACGTGCATCCGTTCGGCGAGCGCCTCGAACGACGGCGTGCTGCCGGCCATCACCACTACCTCGCCGTCCAGGACGGCCCCCTGCAGCGCACCAAGGCCGGCGAGCTCAGGGTACGCAGCCGTCACGTCGCGACCGGAGCGAGCGCTCAGCCTCAGCTCCCCGCGGGTGGTGTCGGAGATCACCCGGACCCCGTCCCACTTGACCTCGTAGGACCAGTCCTTACCCCGGGGCAGACCATCTTTATTCGCGCTTTGGGTAGCGAGCATGGGCTGCACGGGTCCATCCTGCCGGTGGGGGCGACCGCTGGCACGCGGGCGTTCCGGGGCCGATTGCCCGGTTCCGGACCCGCCGAGACCCTGGAGGTAACAGATGCGAGCGATCTGGAAGGGCGCTGTCGCCTTCGGGTTGGTCAACGTCCCGGTGAAGGTCTACGCGGCAACGGGCGAGCACCAGGTGCCCCTGCACCAGGTTCACCGCGATGACGGTGGCCGGATCCGCTACCGCAAGATGTGCAGCGTCTGCGGCGAGGAGATCGGCACCGACGACATCGTGAAGGGCTACCAGACCGACGACGGCCGCATGGTGGTGCTCACGGACGAGGACCTCGACGAGCTGCCCCTTGCGACCGAGCGGGAGATCGCGGTCGAGGAGTTCGTGCCGGCCGAGCAGGTCGACCCGATCATGCTGGCCCGGACCTACTACCTGGAGCCGGAGAAGACGGCCGCCAAGCCCTATGCCCTGCTGCGCGAGGCCCTGTCGACGACCGACCGAATGGCGGTGGTCAAGGTTGCGCTCCGGCAGCGGGAGACGATGGCCGTCCTGCGCGTGCGGGGCAACGTGATCTGCCTGCAGACCCTGCTCTGGCCGGACGAGGTTCGGGAGGCGGACTTCCCGATCCTCGACGCCGACGTCCAGGTGCGTCCCCAGGAGGCCAAGATGGCCGCTTCTCTGGTGGAGTCGCTCGCGTCGGACTTTGACCCCTCCGACTTTGAGGACTCCTACCAGGCGGCCCTGGAGGCACTCATCGAGGCCAAGGTGACGTCCGGCCGTGCCGTGTCCGTGCCGAGCGTTGCGGGCGAGGAGCGGGCCGACGGGGGCGAGGTCGTCGACCTGCTCTCCGCCCTCCAGCGCAGCGTCGAGCGCGCGCGGGATGCCCGGTCCGGCAAGGATGGCGAGCCGGCCGGCGCGGCCGGCAAGGGCTCCGGCCGTTCACCGACGACGGGCATGGCCGGCGATGACGCTCCCGCGGCGAAGCGCGACAGCGGCTCCGGGCGGAAGCTGACGACGGCCGAGCCGGAGCCCGCCCAGGGCGCACCCGCCAAGAAGGCGTCGCGTCGCCGCGCCTCCTGAGCCGTGGCGCGCCGCCCTGAGCCGGTGTCCCGGGACGATGTCGTCCGCGCGCTGCACCGGATCGCCTTCCTGCTAGAACGGCAGCAGGCGTCGGCCTACCGGGCGGCGGCCTATCGCAGGAGCGGAGACGTCGTGCGGGGCCTGCCGGACGACGTCTGGCGGGCGCACCTGCGCGACGGGTCCTGGCAGGACCTTCCGGCGGTGGGGGAGAGCACCGCCCAGGTGATCAGCACTGTGCTGGACGGCGCGCTGCCGCCCGTGCTGGCCGACCTGGAGGCCCAGCTGCGGGCCGGGGGCGGCGGGGGCACCGAGGCCGGCCGGGCACTGTTGTCCGCTGTCCGCGGCGACCTACACGCCCACACGGATGCGAGCGACGGCAGCGCCCCGCTGACCGACATGGCGCTGGCCGCGCTGGAGATCGGGCACGAGTACCAGGCGATCACCGACCACTCACCGCGGCTGACTGTGGCGAACGGGCTGTCTCCGGCGCGGCTGCGGGCGCAGATCGCGACGATCGACCGGGCCAACGAGGTGCTGGCGCCGTTCCGCCTGCTCCGCGGGATCGAGGTGGACATCCTCGACGACGGGACCCTCGATCAGGAGCCCGAGCTGCTCGGCGTGCTCGACGTCGTGGTGGCTTCGGTGCACTCCAAGCTGCGGATGGAGCGCGGAGCCATGACACGGCGGATGGTCGCCGCCGTCGAGCAGCCGTTGACCGACGTGCTGGGTCACTGCACCGGGCGGCGGGTGCTCGGCAAGCTGCGGCCCCGGAGCGAGTTCGACGCCGAGGCCGTGTTCGATGCCTGCGCCCGGCACGGGGTGGCGGTCGAGGTGAACAGCCGTCCGGATCGACAGGACCCGCCGGACGACCTGATCGCCCTTGCGGTCGAGGCCGGGTGCCTGTTCAGCGTCGACTCCGACGCCCACGCGCCAGGTCAGCTGGACTGGTTGGCGGACGGCTGCGATCGGCTCGCGGCGCACGGCGTCGACCCGGAACGGGTGGTCACCACGTGGTCGGTGGACCGCCTGCTGGCGTGGACCTCGCGGCGGTGACACGACTGAGGCCGACCCGGAACGCGTGGAAGTTCGCATCGTTGTCGGTTCGTGATCCAGCTGGTACCGGGCGACGGATCCCGTCTCGCCGCCCGGAGGTACTGTCCGACCATGCCAGCGCGGCCTGATGACTGGATGGTCGAGGTCGAGCTCGTCGAGGACGACGGGCCATCGTTGCTCGTGCCCCCGTCCGACCGGGCGGCGTCGGACGGGGAGCCTGCCGTCGAGCCGGGCGCTCCTGGGGCCTACCGTCGGCAGCTGTCACGCCGCACCCGGCAGGTGGTCGGTGGCCTCGCGGCTCTAGGGGTGCTCGTGGTCGGGGTCCCGATCGCGCTCGACCTGGCCGACCAGTCCGACTCCGACCCGACGAGGGTGTCCCTCGAACGCCCCTTGGGCGAGCTCTGGGCGATCTCCGGCGGCACCGTCCAGGGTGCTGCCGACGGTGTGCTCGCGGTGGTGGCCGACGGCAAGCTCTCCGGCTACGACGAGGTCACCGGCGAGGAGCGCTGGCTGATGTCGTTGGGCCAGCCCGGCGGCGTCGACCGCTGCGGCGGTGAGGTCACCACCGACCCGGGGATCCTGTGGTGCTGGCGCAACCGCCAGGGTGTCGTCGTGCAGAGCAGCGGGGAAGAGCTGCTCCAGGAGACAGCCGTCGCCGGCGTGAGCATGGCCGACGGCACGGTGGTCGTCGAGCACCAGGTCAGGGTTCCGTCGGCGGGCATGCTGGCCGTCGACGGCGACCTGGTGGTCGGTGACCGGGTGGGCGCCGTGCTGACCCTGCGACGGGTCGAACCGGAGCAGTGGCGCGACACGTGGACCACCCAGGTCGACCTGCTGCCGAGCCTGGACCTCACTCAGTACCAGGCAACGATCGAGCAGGTCGAGGGCCTAGTCGTGGTGCACGGGCCGTTGGTCGCCGTCGTCGACCCCGGGAACGGTCGCGTCCTGGGAAACTGGCCCCCGGTGGAGGACCCGTTCGGGATCGGCATCGAGGGTGCCGACCTGGTGGTGACCGAGTACGGGTTCGCGGCCTCGACGGCGATGCTGGACGGCGCCCGGCTGGCGGAGGGTGTCTGGTACGACGCCAAGGGTGCCGAGGTGGTGGAGTTCAACGGCACGCTGGCCGAACCCTCGGTCTCCGACGGGTCGGAGCCCGGCGTCGTCCTGGCGTACCAGGCCGAGGGGACCATGCTCGCCGGCGTCGACATCGCGACGGGCGACGACCTGTGGACGTATTCGCTGGACGGCGGGGAGGTGCTCGTCCGTCAGGACGGGACGGTGGTCGTCACCCGCGGCGAGTCGGCGGTGACCAGCCTCGGGCTGCTCGATGGGCAGGTGAAGTGGACCGCTGCGGTCGACGGGCTGCGGGCGGACGCCGGCGGGCTGAGCGACGGCAAGGTAGCGGTCGTGATGGCCGTGCAGGGCCGCAGCTGGGTGCTGGAGGCCTTCGCTGTCGCGACCGGCGAGCGGCTGTGGTTCGCCGACGCGCCGGGGACGCCGGATCTCGACGAGCTGTTCTTCGCCGGCCCGCCACCCCGCCTCGAGCTCATCGACGACCGCCCGGTGGTGCGGTCCGGCAACGCACTGACCTGGCTCGGCTGAGGTCGTGCAGCACAGGCTGACTGCTACCGGCGCGCCGTCGCCGGGTGGGTGGTCTCGGGCTCGAAGACGCTGGAGTCCCGCCCGGACCGCTTGGCGGTTAGCAGCCGGGCGTCCGCGCGCAACGCCACGGCGGCGGCCGCGTCGTCCTCCTTGACCAGGGCGCTCCCGATCGACACGGTCGCGCGGACCGGAGGGTCGCCGGGATAGCGCCCCGCGGACACGACCATCCGGAGGCGGGCAGCGAGTGCCGCCACCTCTTCGACGGTGATCGGCCCGGTGAGGACGAGAAACTCGTCCCCTCCCACGCGGAACACCTCGTCACCGGTGCGGAGGGCGGAGGTGAGGCTCTGCGCGATCACGACGAGCACGGCGTCGCCTGCGTCGTGGCCGTGCGTGTCGTTGATCCACTTGAGGCGGTCGACGTCGATGGCGAGCACCGCGAACGGGTGCTCGTGCCGTTCCCACTCCCCGAACCGGCGCCCCATGCTCCGGTCGAGGCGGCGTCGGTTGCCCAGACCAGTGAGCGGGTCAACGAGGGCGAGCTGTTCGGCCTCCTGAAGCCGATCCTCCACCGAGACCTGGTGGCTGTCGTCCGTGAAGGTCTCCACCGACCCGACGATCTCCCCGCTCTCGTCGCGCAGGGCCGCCGCGCTCACCCTGACCGGCACGACGTGACCGTCCGCGTGGTGCAGGTAGGCACGTGTGGACCGGGGTAGGCCGTCCTGCATGGTCGCCAGGAGCGGGCAGCTGGTGCCGCACATCGGCGTGCCGTTCTCGTCGACGTGGTTGAGCAGGCCGTCGCCGCACGACCGCCCTACGGCCACCTCCGCGGGATAGCCGGAGATGGCTCCGGCTGCGGGGTTCCAGAACGTGATCCGGCGTTGGGTGTCCACCGCGTACACCCCGTCGCCCATCGCGCGCAGCAGGGCAGCGTGGAACCCGGGATCGGGCATCGCACACCTCCGGGACGTCGGCTCTCCTCGAGGGCGCGGCGACCGGGGAGGTGTCGCGTCGTCAAGCAGCGGAGCTTGTGGTCAAGATAGGCGTGCCCGTGCGGCCGGACAAGAAGGAAGTGCCCCGCCCCGCACGGACTTCACCCGCCCGATAGCGTCACAACCGGAATGTGCCGGTGCACAGCGAGCGGGCCCGGCCCCTCGTTCAGGGCCGGGCCCGCTCGCGCGGTACTGGTCAGCAGTCGTAGTAGAGCTCGAACTCGTGCGGGTGCGGCCGCAACCGGACGGGGTCGATCTCGTGGGTCCGCTTGTAGTCGAGCCAGGTCTCGATCAGGTCGGGGGTGAAGACGTTGCCCTCGGTGAGGTAGTCGTGGTCGGCTTCGAGCGCTTCGAGCACCTCGGGCAGGGAGCCGGGTACCTGCTGGATGCCGGCGTGCTCCTCCGGCGGCAGCTCGTACAGGTCCTTGTCGACCGGCTCCGGCGGCTCGATCTTGTTCCGGATCCCGTCGAGGCCGGCCATCAGCATCGCGGCGAAGGCCAGATAGGGGTTCGACGACGGGTCGGGCACCCGGAACTCGATGCGCTTGGCCTTGGGGCTGGACCCGGTCACTGGGACGCGGATGCATGCGGAGCGGTTGCGGGCCGAGTACACCAGGTTGACCGGGGCCTCGAAGCCGGGGACCAGACGGTGGTAGCTGTTCACTGTGGGGTTGGTGAACGCCAGCAACGACGGTGCGTGCTTGAGCAGGCCGCCGACGTACCAGCGGGCGAGGTCGGACAGGCCGCCGTAGCCCTTCTCGTCGTAGAACAGCGGCACGCCGTCCTTCCACAGCGACTGGTGACAGTGCATCCCCGAGCCGTTGTCCCCGAACAGGGGCTTGGGCATGAACGTCACCGTCCGGCCGTTGCGGTGGGCGACGTTCTTGACGACGTACTTGAAGAGCATCAGCTTGTCCGCGGACTTGGCCAGAGAGTCGAAGCGGTAGGTGATCTCCGCCTGGCCCGCGGTGCCGACCTCATGGTGGGAGCGTTCGATCTCGAGCCCGACCTCGTTGAGCTCCAGGACCATCTCGTCGCGCAGGTCGGAGAAGTGGTCGACCGGCGGCACCGGGAAGTACCCGCCCTTGTACGGGGTCTTGTGACCGAGGTTGCCGCCATCTTCCTTGCGCCCGGTGTTCCAGGCCGCCTCGACCGAGTCGATGTAGTAGAAGCTCGCCGACTGGCTGGTGTGGAACCGGATGTCGTCGAAGATGTAGAACTCCGCCTCGGGGGCGAAGAACGCGGTGTCCGCGATGCCCGTGGACTTCAGGTACGCCTCGGCCTTGACGACGATCTGACGCGGGTCCCGGCTGTAGGGCTCGTCGGTGTACGGGTCGACGATCGACATGTTGATGTTGAGCGTCTTCTCGACCCGGAACGGGTCGAGGTAGGCGGTGCTGATGTCGGGCATGAGCTTCATGTCCGACTCGTGGATCGCCTGGAACCCGCGGATCGACGAGCCGTCGAACATCTGGCCCTCGGTGAAGAACGTCGCGTCAGCCGTCTCGGCGGGCACATTGAAGTGCTGCATCACACCCGGCAGGTCGCAGAACCGGACGTCGACGAACTTGACGCCCTCCTTCTTGATGAAGGCCATGACCTCATCGGCCGAACTGAACATCCGGGTCTCCTTGATCGTCGGGTCGGATCTGCTCGCCGGTGCTCGGCGTCGGCTCCGACGGTAGGGCCACGCGGTTTCCCGACCATGTACCTGATGTTTCCGCCGCGTTACCGCCGCCAGGTGTCGGGCGGACGCGTCGGTACCCTCAGGGGGTGGCGCCACGACGGGAGGACCTCGGGTCCTGGCTGGAGGGTACTCCCGGAGGCTCGGGGGAGTCCGGACGTCTCGGCCTTCCCGCGACCGGGCGGGGGTCACCTGCCGGGCTCCCGCGCCGGCTGATCGGTGTGGCCGTCGACTGGCTGCTCAGCCTGGCTGTCAGCTCGGTGCTCTTCCCCGCGGCCGACGCCGGGGCGATAGGTCTGCTTGCCGGGGCGCCGCTGGCCACGCTGGCCGTGTTCGGGGTCTCTACAGCGGTGCTGGTCGCCCTGCTGGGACACACGATCGGCCACCGGCTGGTCGGTGTCGGGGTTGTCCGGTTGCGCGACGTCGCGGGCACGGCGCGGCAGCGACCACCTGGCCTGGTGGCGGCAGTGGTGCGGACGGCGCTGCTCTGCCTGGTCATCCCGGCTGCGGTGTGGGACGGCGACGGTCGTGGGCTGCACGACGTCGCGGCCGGCACCGTCCTGGTGCGTCGCTGACGAACGACCGCTCCCGGGAGGAGCTCCCGGGAGGCGGCGCGCACCTGTCGGCGGGTGGTCTCGGGGTCGAGCGCCGTGGCGGCGGGTTCCCAGCTCCCGCGAACCCGTCGCGCCCGGGCAGCTGGAGTGGATCGCGCCGGTGAGACGGCTGAGGCCGGCCCGGGCGGAGCCGGGCCGGCCTCAGTGCAGCTGTGCGGTCAGCCGGTGAAGGCCGGCTGGGCGACTACCGGGACCGCGGGGGCGGCTCCCCAGTTGAGGACGGGCGCGCCGGCCGGGATCCCGGCGACGAGGCGTCCGGAGAAGGTGGTGAACTCGGTGGCGGCGGCAGTCGCGGCGACGACGGCGTTGGCGTAGGTGTCGGTCACCACGGCGTCCGCTGCGAGCCCACCGTCAGGTGCGACGACGTCGTCCGCGACGACGTCGCCGAGCCAGCCGTAGATGCCGACGAAGAACGCGAGGTACACGGTCTGGCCCGGCTGGACGGTGATGTTGAAGCCGGCCCACGACTCATCGGTGTCGTAGTCGCCGGTGCCGTCACCCAGCAGCTCCTCGGCCGGCGGCACGGTCGCCTGCGGGCCCCACCACACCGTGGAGACCACCGGGTCGGAACGCGCACCGTCGCCGGTGATGATCCACCGGTCGGCGGGAGTCACGGCCCCGTCGCCGGTGAAGTCGGCCTCAAGGGTGGTCCAGCTGTCCGGTCCGTAGTCGGTGAAGACGCCCGTCCCGACCGCGACCGCAGTGGCGCCCGGGTTGGTGTAGCTGACCAGCGCACGTCCCAGGTCACCGTTGGCGTAGTAGCGGTGCTGCACGGCCACCTGGAGTCCGGACATCGTCTGCGCGGGCGCCTGGACGATCGTGTCACCGCCGCTGGTGGTCACATCCACCACGTAGCTGCACGTCTCGCCCTCGCCCTCGCCGACGCAGGTCGGTTCCCCGTAGACCTCGTCGTTGACTCAGACCCCGAAGATGCCGTCGAACGCGTCACCGTTGACCGGGTCGCCGGCCCAAGGGTCTGTCGGGTCCACCGTGTCGGCGAAGATGGTCGCCTCGGCGATGTCGAAGCCGTAGCCGACGTAGGATTCCGACTCCCAGATGGTGTTGGCGACGGGCGCCTCGTAGGAGTCGTCGCCGATGTCCACCGGAGCGGCGATCGCGCTGGTGGCCAGGGCGAGGCTGACGGCAGCGGTCGCGGCTGCCGCGCCGAGGATGCGGCGGTGCTTCATTGAGGTCTCCTTGGTCGGTCAGCCGGTGAGGGCGGGCGTAGCGAAACAAGGGCCGCAGTACGACCGTGGGAAGCCCAGCGCTGCGCACGACCGTCGCGGATGAGGCGAACGGGTCGGAACAGGTCGACGTGCGCATCGTTGCCGGTTCGTGATCCACCTGGTACCGGGCGGCGGATCGCTGCGGGGGATCAGCCTGCTGGTCATCCGGTGGTGCGACGGTCAGCGGCCGCGCATGCCCTTGCGGTCGGGGCGGGCCTTGAAGGGGTCGACGCCCTTCGGCATGGGCAACCGCGCGCCACCGAGGGCCTTGAGGCGCTTGGTGATCTCCGCGGTCATCTGCTTGGTGAGCACCGGGCGGAGCTTCTGAACCCGCCGGGAAAGCCGGTTCAGCGGGATCTGGCCCTCTTCGCTGCCGCACTGGATCAGGATGACGGGCACCTTCGGCAGCACGCGGGCGATCCGCTTGCGCTCGGTGTCCAGCAGCCTCGCCGCCCGGTTCGGCGGTCCTTCGCTGACCAGGACGACGCCCGGGCGCCCGACGCCGCGGAACACCAGGTCCTGCGTGCGGGGGTCCATCGCGACCGGCTCGTCCGGGAACTCCCAGCCGCGACGGATGGTGTGCAGCGCCGAGAGGGAGGCTCCGGGCTGACCTTCGATCCGGCTGTAGGCGGCGGCCTCGGTCCGGCGCACCAGGATGACCAGCGCTGCGAGCACCGCGAACGGCGCGCCGAGGATGATGAAGTAGATCACCTGGCCGGTCAGCAGGCCGATCCCGACCGCGATGCCCATCACGACGACGAAGGTCCCCAGCAGCCACCAGGTGATGGCCCGGTCGGTCGCCCGGGTCATCGTGTAGGCCTGCCAGATGTTCTGGTACCAGCGGGTCTTCTTCGCTGCGGCCGCTTTGCCGGCGGACGCGGACGAGGACGCGGACGAGGTCTGACGGGCCATGGGCAAGGAGTCTAGTTGTCCGCGGACCCGGCTCAGCGCGCGAGCAGGTTCGCCGCTTCCTGACGTGCCGTGCTCGGGGCGGCCAGGTGGGCGAGCTCGGCCGGGATCGTCCGGCCGTGCCGGTGCATGGCCTGCGCCCACAGTCGCCCGGCCCGGTAGGACGAGCGCACGAGCGGCCCGGACATGACGCCGAGGAAGCCCATCCGCTCCGCCTCGTCGGCAAGGGCGACGAACTCCTCCGGCCGCACCCACCGGTCGACCGGGTGATGACGCACCGACGGGCGGAGGTACTGGGTGATCGTCACCAGGTCGCACCCGGCTTCGCGCAGGTCGCCCAGCGCGGAGACCACCTCGTGGTAGGTCTCGCCCATGCCGAGGATCAGGTTGGACTTGGTGACCAGTCCGTCGTCGCGGGCGGCGGTCAGGACGGACAGCGACCTGTCGTAGCGGAAGCCCGGGCGGATGGTCCTGAAGATCCGCTGGACGGTCTCCAGGTTGTGCGCCAGGACCTCGGGCCGCGCCCCGAAGACCTCCGCGAGCAGCTCCGGGATGGCGTTGAAGTCCGGGATCAGCAGCTCGACGCCGGTGCCGGGGCTCAGGGCGTGCACCTGGCGGACGGTCTCGGCGTACAGCCAGGCCCCGCCGTCGGGCAGGTCGTCGCGCGCGACGCCCGTGACGGTGGAGTACCGCAGGCCCATGGTGCGCACGGACTCCGCGACCCGGCGGGGCTCGTCGGCGTCGAAGGCCGCCGGCTTGCCGGTGTCGATCTGGCAGAAGTCGCATCGCCGGGTGCACTGGTCACCGCCGATCAGGAACGTCGCCTCACGGTCCTCCCAGCACTCGAAGATGTTGGGGCAGCCGGCCTCCTCGCACACCGTGTGCAGGCCCTCGCCGTGCACCAGCTGCTTGAGCTCGGTGTACGCCGGTCCCATCGTCGCCCGGGTGCGGATCCACTCCGGCTTTTTCTCGATGGGGGTCGCGGCGTTCCGGGCCTCGACGCGCAGCATGCGGCGTCCCTCGGGGGCGATCGTCACCCGGTCAGGGTACGTCAGGCCGCAGCATGGGTCGCCGCACGGACCGGCGCCAGCGCCCGCTCGAGGTGGCGGCAGAGCGGGGGAGTCAGCACCGCGATGGAGACCCGCCGGCCGAGCTCGGAGCTCAGGGAGGTCACGGCGGCGTCCGGCAGACCGCAGGGCACGATCGTGGCGAAGGCGGTCAGGTCGGCGTCGCAGTTGACGGCCAGCCCGTGCATGGTCACGCCCCTGGCCACCCGGACGCCGATGGCCGCCACCTTGCGCTCGCGCCTGTGGTCGGCCGGCAGCCAGACGCCGGAGCGCCCGTCGACCCGCCCGGCGGCAACACCCAGCTCGGTGCAGGTGTCGATCACCGCCTGCTCCAGGGCACGGACGTAGCCGACGACGTCGATCGGTCGGGCCAGCCGGATGATCGGGTACACCACCAGCTGGCCCGGGCCGTGCCAGGTGATCCGACCACCCCGGTCGACGTCCACGACGGGTGTGCCGTCCACCGGGCGGTCCCAGGCCGCCGTCCGACGGCCGGCCGTGTACACGCTCTCGTGCTCGACGAGCAGAACGGTGTCGGGCCGGCGGCCGTCCACCACGTCGGCATGCACCTCACGCTGGGTCTGCCAGGCCTCGGCGTACGGCACGCAGCGCCGTCCGAGGTCGAGCGGGACCAGGTCCATGCGGGCACGCTACCTGGTCGACTTCGCCCGCGTCGTCGGCGGGCAGCGTAGGGTCGCCGACCGGGTCCGTCTCGTGCGGCCGCGCGGCGAGCATCGCGACCAGGATCTCGCGCAGCCGGACGACCTGGTCGGCATCCAGTCCGCGCGTGCTCATCTCCTCGGCCACCCGTGGGTCGCCAGCCGAGACAACGGCGCTGCGACCGGCCTCGGTGAGGGTGACCTGGTGCCTGCGCGCGTCCGAGGCGTGTGCCTTCCGGGCGACGTACCCGGACCTCTCGAGTCGGGCAACGATGCGGCTCATCGTCTGCTCGGTGACCGCCGAGGCGCGTGCCAGCTCTCGTTGGGACCGCGGGCCGCCGAGCAGCAGGAACAGCACCGCGACGGAGGCGTGGTTGAGGTCCCAGGACGCCAGGTGCGCGTTCCAGTCGCGTTCGATGCGCCGAGCGACGGCGGACAGCAGCCGTCCGGTCGGCCACTGCGCGTCCCGATCCATCTGCCCATCCTCGCGGTGTGGCCGGCTTCGCGCCCGAGCGGGTGCTGGACTTGTGCCGGGAGCCACCGTGGCCCATGATACTCAGCATGCTGAGCAAATTGCGGGGCGCGCGTGGCGGGGTCCTGCGCGGTGCGGTGATCGTCGGGCTGCTCGTCATCTGGCTCGCCCTCGCAGGGGTCGGCGGCGCCTCGATCGGGCGACTGTCGGAGGTCCAGGAAAACGACGTGGCGTCGTTCCTGCCCAGCGGCGCGGAGTCCACCAGGGCGTCCGAGCTCGACAAGGGGTTCGTCACCGACCCGACGTTGCCCGCCCTCGTCGTGGTCGAGGCCGACGGTGTGCTCGCTGCCGAGCAGCTGGCCGCGGTCCAGGCGTTCACCGATGCCATCCCCGGGCTGGTGGTCGGCGAGGGCATGACGGTCGGGGACCTGCTGACCGCGCAGCCGGTCATGGTGCCGTCCACGGACGGCGCGGCCGTGCTCGTGACCGTGCTGCTCGATGCGAAGGCGGCGAGCGAGCAGGTCGGCGACCAGCGGGTGGTCAACCAGGTGGTGGCCGCCCTGCGCACGGCGAGCCAGGACCTGACCGATCAGGATCTGACCGCCTGGGTGACCGGGCCCGCCGGGTCGATCGCCGACCTGGTGGAGGCATTCGGCGGGATCGACAGCCTGCTGCTCCTGGTGGCACTCGCAGTGGTGTTCGTCATTCTGGTGCTCGTCTACCGCTCGCCGAGCCTGCCCTTCACCGTCCTGTTCACGGCCCTCTTCGGGCTGGCAGCGGCGGCGCTCGTGGTGTACCAGCTGGCCAAGGCCGGGGTGCTCGTCCTGAACGGCCAGAGCCAGGGCATCCTGTTCATCCTGGTCGTCGGCGCCGCGACGGACTACTCCCTGCTCGTCGTCGCCCGCTATCGGGAGGAGCTGCGGCGGGTCTCCTCGGTGTACACCGCGATGGCCAGAGCGCTGCGCGCATCGTTCGGGCCGGTCGCCGCCAGCGCCGGCACGGTGATCGCCGGCCTGCTGTGCCTGCTGCTGTCCGACCTGTCGTCCAACGCCAGCCTCGGTCCGGTCGCGGCGATCGGCATCGTCGCTGCCTTCCTCGCCGCGATGACCCTGCTGCCCGCACTGCTGCTGATCACGGGCCGCTACTCCCGGCTGGTGTTCTGGCCACGGGTACCCCGACCGGTCGACGAGCAGGCGGACGGCGACGTGGCGCCGACGGAGTCCCTCGAGCGTCTCGAGGCACGGAGCGGCGTCTGGGGGCGGGTCTCCGCACTCATCGGCTGGCGCGCGCGGACCGTCTGGGTCGTCACCGCGGTGGCACTCCTTGCCGCCGCGGCCTGGGTGCCGACGCTCAAGGCGAGCGGGACGAGCGAGGCCGACATCTTCCTCACCGAGGTCGATTCGGTCGCCGGTGCCGCGGTGTTCGACGAGCACTTCGACGCCGGGCGGGTGGAGCCGATCACGGTCTTCGCCCCCGAGGCGGACCTCGGGCGGGTCCAGGCAGCGATCGACGGCGTCCCCGGAGTGGTGTCCGCGGCCCCGGTGACCGCGGGCCCGCCCGGAGCGCCGACCGACCCGAGTGCGCCGCCGCTGGTCGTGGACGGCTTCGTCCGCATCGACGTCGTCACGCACGGGTCCGCCGAGTCCCAGCAGGCCAGCGAGATGGTGGCCGCCGTGCGCGACGCCGTGCACCCGGTCTCCGACGGTGCGCTGGTCGGTGGCGCAGCCGCCGAGCGCCTTGACACCCAGCTGACCAGCGCCCGCGACCTGAGCGTCATCGTGCCGACGGTGCTCCTGGTCATCCTGATCGTGCTGATCCTGTTGCTCCGGGCGCTGGTGGCACCGCTGCTCATCGTTGCGGCCAACGTGCTGAGCTTCGGTGCGACCATCGGCCTTGGCGCGCTGGCGTTCAACCACATCTTCGGCTTCCCGGGCACCGACGCCTCCGTCCCGCTGTACGCGTTCGTCTTCCTGGTCGCCCTCGGGATCGACTACTCGATCTTCCTGATGACCCGTGTGCGTGAGGAAGCGCGCGCACACGGCACCCATGAGGGTGCCCGTCGCGGGCTTGCGGTCACCGGCGGGGTGATCACGAGCGCGGGCCTGGTGCTCGCGGCAACGTTCGGGGCATTGGCAGTGCTTCCGCTGCTGTTCCTGTTCCAGCTCGCGTTCCTGGTGGCTCTCGGGGTACTCGTCGACACGTTCGTGGTGCGGACGCTCCTGGTGCCCGGCCTGGTGCACGACGTCGGGCGGGCGTCGTGGTGGCCGTGGCAGCGGAAGATGCCAGCCTGACGACCTCTCGAGGTACCGGCTGCTGATCTGTCCTGTGCACAACGCCCGACGGGACGCCACGGGTGGTGGCATAGCCCGGTGACCGATCTTGCCGCGCTGCTCGAGGACGTCGGGCTCGAGCTCGCCGGGCCGCTCGGTCCCGGGAGCGAAGGTGCGCGCTGGGCGGCGCGCGACGCCGCCGGCCGGCGCTGGGCCCTGTTGATCGTTGGCGCTCCGACTCCGGGCGAGGTGACCCGGCTACGACGGCGGGTCGCCCGGCTCTCCGCGGTGGAGCACCCGCACCTGGCGGCGGTCGGCCCGGTCGCCGAGCTGGCGGACGGGTCGCTGGTCGTGCTGGCGGAGGAGATCCCCGGTACGGACCTGGAGTCGGTGTGTGCCGGTCGAGGGCAGTGGTCGGCCGGGGAGGTGGTGACCGTCGTGGTCCCGCTGGCGGAGGCGCTCGCCGCCCTGCACGACGCCGGTCTGTGCCACGGCGACGTGGCAGCCGCCAATGTGGTGCTGCGCCCCGATGGCAGGCCGGTCCTGGTGGACCTGGTTCTGGCGGACGGGCCGGGCGAGCACGGCACCCCCGGCATGGCGGCTCCCGAGCGGACGACCGGGGCGACGACCGGCTGTGATGTGTACGCACTCGCCCGGCTCGGACTTCGGCTGCTGGCAGTCGCCGGGACACCGGAGGCGTCCGCCGACCGGGATGCGCTGATGGACTGCCTGGCCGCTGCGGTCGACGCCGACCCGGCCCGCAGGCCGGGTGCTGGTGAGCTCGCCCGACAGGTGTACGCGGTGTGCCCGCCCGTTGCCGTCGAGATGCCCGATCCGGCGGTCCTCGCCCGGCTGGCGCTGCGCCGTCTGGCCGACCCGCGGGAGGCGTCCCGGACGGTCCGGGTCCCGGTGCGTCGGGGTCGTCACCGCCGGGCGCGGCCGACCCGTCGCTGGGTGTTGATGGGTGTCGCTGTCGTCTCCCTCGGGGCGTGCGTTGCGGCGGCGACGGTTGTGGGGAACGTCGCAGCAGGGTCGGTCGAGGTGGCATCGGCGGCTGGCGGCGTTGTCGGCCTGGGCGATCCGGTGGCCGCGGCGGTCCGGCTCACGGTGGCGCGGGCGGATGCTCTCAGGACCGGGGATCGGGTGGCTCTCGCGGCGGTCACGGTGCCCGGCTCGCCCGCCGCCCGCGCCGATGCGCTCACCGTGATGCGACGGTGGCGGACCGGAACCGTCGGCGGCGTCGTCCGGCTGCACGTCGAGCGTGTCGGTCGACTGCCGATGGCCCCAGCGTCTGCGATGAGGTGCGCCGGGTGCACGAGCGTCCTGCTCGTGGCGGGCGTCGGCACGACCGAGATGACGCCGAGCAGCGAGGTGGTCCTGGTGATGCAGCCGTCGGCGTCCGGCTGGCGGGTCAGGGCTGTCGAGGCGTACGAGCCGTGAGCCAGGCGGCGGCGCTGGCCAGATCGGGGTGGTCGAAGGTGAAGCCGTCCCTGCGCAGCACCGTCGGCAACGCTCGCTGGGAGGAGAGGATGTCGTCCGCGAACTGCCCGACCGCCAGCCGAACGGCGAACCTGGGAACCCGGAGCAGTGCCGGCCGGTGCAGCTCGCGGGCGATGGCGGCGATCACCTCGCGCTGGAGTGCCGGCTCGGGTGCCGTCAGGTTGACCGGTCCGGCCACCTCGGAAGTGAGCAGGTGCTCGATGGCGCGGACGTGGTCGGCGAGGGTGATCCAGCTCCACACGTTGCTGCCGTCGCCGAGTGGGCCACCCACACCGAGGCGCAGCAGCGGGAGGATCCTGCCGAAGGCGCCGCCCTTTCGTGACATCACGATGCCGGTGCGCAGGTGGGCCACCCGCACGCGGTTGTCCGCCGCCCGCGTTGCGGCCTCCCAGGCGCGGACGACCTCGGACAGGAAGCCGTCTCCCGCGGCCGAGCTCTCGTCGAGCGGTGCACCGCCGCGGTCGCCGTAGTAGCCGACCGCGGACGCCTGGAGCAGCACGCGGGGGCCGTCGGTCATCCGGCCCAGCGTGGCCGCGAGCACGCGCGTCGGACCGGTCCGGGACTCGATGATCGCGTGCCGGTACGCAGTGGTCCACCGATGGGCGCCGAGGCCAACTCCTCCGAGGTTGACCACCGCGTCGACGCCCACGAGGTCCGCAGGGTCGAGGGGTTCGGTCTCGGGGTCCCAGGAGATCTCGGCCGGGGACACCACGGGGCGCCGGACCAGACGGCGCACCTTGTGGCCCTGCTGTGCCAGGTACGGCAGCAAGGCCGATCCGAGCAGGCCGTGGGAGCCCGCAACGACGATGTGCATCCCGTCACCGCCGGCGCTGGTCACGTCCCCAGCTCTGCCTCGAAGTCGCCGTCCTCCAGACGCTTCTTGATACTTGCCAGGTAGCGGGACGCATCCGCGCCGTCGACCAGCCGGTGGTCGTAGGACAGGGAGAGGAAGCACATCGACCGGACGGCGATGTAGTCCGCGCCGTCCTCGTCGGTCGCGACGACGGGCCGCTTGACGATCGCGCCGGTGCCGAGGACGGCCGACGTCCCAACGGGCACGATCGGGGTGTCGAACACTGCGCCCGCCCACCCGGTGTTCGTCACCGTGAACGTCGCTCCGCTCAGCTCGTCAGGGGTCACCTTGTTGTCGCGGGTCCGCGCGGCGAGGTCGGTGATCTTGTGGGCGATCCCGGCGAGGTTCAGGTCCCCGGCGTCACGGATGACCGGGACCACCAGGCCACGGTTCGTGTCGACCGCGATGCCGACGTTCTCGTGGTCGTGATAGGTGATCTGGTTGCCCTCGAGCATCCCGTTGATCTTCGGGTGCGTCTTCAGCGCCTCGGTGGCTGCCAGCACGAAGAACGGCAGGTAGCTGAGGTTGACACCCTCACGGGCCGCGAAGTCCTCCTTGGCACGCGCGCGCAGCCGGGCGATCTTGGTGACGTCCACCTCGACCACCGTGGTGAGCTGGGCCATCGACTGCAGCGCCTCGACCATCCGCGAGGCGATGATCTGACGCAGCCTGCTTGCCTTCTCGGTGGTCCCCCGGAGCGGGGAGATCTCCGGCGCAGGCGGGGCAGCCCGGTGGGACCGGGTCAGCCGTTCGACTGCCGCCGCCGGCTGGGAAGCGGCCCGCTGGGCCTGCTCCTGCTCCTGCTCCAGACGGCGGCGTTCGGCCTCGGCACGCTCCCGGCGCTCGCGCTCGGCCCGCGCGGCCGCCTCGAGGACGTCCTCCTTGCGGATGCGACCGCCGACGCCGGTGCCGCCGATGGCGGAGAGGTCGACGCCCTTCTCGGCAGCGAGCTTGCGGACCAGGGGGGTCAGGTAGCCGCCCGCCGGTGCCAGTGGGCGCGCGGCAGGTGCGGCCTCGTCGACGAGGGCAGGGGCCTCCTGCTGTGGGGCCTCCTGCTGCGGTGTCTCCTCCGGCGCCGGGCTCTCGGCGGCGGCGGCCTCCTGTCGAGCCGTAGGGGCGGGTTGGTCGTGGCCGGCGACGGTCCCTGAGCCGATCCTGGCCAGCGTCGTGCCGACCGCGACTGTCTCGTCCTCGGCGACCACCAGCTCGAGGACGGTGCCGGCGACCGGGGAGGGGACCTCGGTGTCGACCTTGTCGGTGGAGATCTCCAGCAGCGGCTCGTCGACCGCGACGGGGTCGCCGACCCGCTTCAGCCACCGGGTCACGGTGCCCTCGGAGACGCTCTCACCGAGCGCCGGCATCCGCACGTCCTCGGTTGCGCCTACGGACGGCTGGGCCTCGGCGGGTACCTCGGCTGCCTGGGCCTCGGCGGGTACCTCGGCTGCGGCTGGTTCTGCCTCGCTCGGTTCGGCGCCGGCCGGCTCCGCCGGCACCTGTGCTGCCCGCCACTCTCCAGCGTCCTCACCCGTGCTGGCGGCCGGCTCGTCCTGCGGGGCCGGCTCGTTCTGCGGGGCCTGCTCGACCGGCTCGGGCTCGGGCTCGGGCTCCGCCTGTTCGGGCTCGGGCTCCGCCTGTTCGGGCTCCGCCTGTTCGGGCTCCGGCTCCGCCTGCGCGCCGGCCTCCCCGCCATCGCCTGCACCGACCTCGTCGGCCGAGCCGATCCGCGCCAAGGGGACGCCGACCGCGACGGTCTCGTCCTCAGCCACGAGGATCTCCAGCAGCGTGCCCGCCACCGGGGAGGGGATCTCGGTGTCGACCTTGTCGGTGGACACCTCGAGCAACGGTTCGTCGACGGCGACCGGGTCGCCGACCTGCTTCAGCCACCGGGTCACGGTGCCCTCGGTGACGCTCTCGCCGAGTGCCGGCATCTGCACGGAGTCAGACATGACCTCGCGTCTCCTTCGATGGGGTCAGTTGTGGGCGTGCAACGGCTTGCCGGCAAGGGCCAGGAAGGCCTCGCCGAGAGCCTCGTTCTGCGTCGGGTGCGCGTGCACGAGTGCCGCGACATCCTCCGGGTGGGCCTCCCAGTTCACGATCAGCTGGCCCTCTGCGATCAGCTCGCCCACCCGGGCGCCGATCATGTGGACCCCGACGACGGGGCCGTCCTTGCGCCGGACGAGCTTGACGAAGCCGGCGGTCGCCAGGATCTGGCTCTTGCCGTTCCCGCCCAGGTTGTAGTCGAGCGTCTGCACACCCTCATCCCCGTACTCCGCCTTCGCGGCCGCCTCTGTCAGCCCGACGGACGCCACCTCCGGCTCGGAGTAGGTCACCCGTGGGATCCCGGACTCCACGATCGGGGCCGGGCTCAGACCGGCGATCTGCTCGGCGACGAAGATGCCCTGCGCGAATCCCCGGTGCGCCAGCTGAAGGCCCGGCACGATGTCGCCGACGGCGTAGACGTTCCCGACGCCGGTGCGGAGCCGCTCGTCGGTCAGGACGAAACCGCGGTCCATCCGGACGCCCTGCTCCTCGTAGCCAAGGCCCTCGGTGCGAGGACCGCGACCGACGGCGACGAGCAGGTACTCGCCGTCGACGGTCGTGCCGTCCTCCAGGCTCACGTGGACGCCGTCGTCGTCCTGCCTCACGCCGGCGAACCGGACCCCGGTCGAGAACTGGATCCCGCGCTTGCGGACGGCCCGCTCGAACGCCTTGCTGAGCGCCTCGTCCTCGTTGGGCAGCAGGTGGGGGAGCGCCTCGACGATCGTCACCTCGGCGCCGAACGAGCGCCATGCGCTGGCGAACTCGCTGCCGATCACCCCGCCGCCGAGCACGACGACGGAGCGGGGCACGTGATCGAGGGTCAGCGCGCCGTCGGAGGTGATCACCCGGCCGACGATCTCCAGCCCCGGCAGTGTCCGGGCGTACGAGCCCGTGGCGAGGACGACGTTGCGGCCGGTGTACCGCTGGCCGTCCACCTCGACGGTGTCCGGGCTGACGAGGCGGCCGTAGCCCTCGACGTAGGTGATCCCGTGCGCCTTCACCAGGCCCTGCAGGCCCTTGTGCAGCCGGCCGACGACGCCGTCCTTGTACGCGTGCAGCGCCGGCATGTCGATGCCGTCGAAGGAGGCGCGGACCCCGAAGCGTTCACTGTCGCGGGCGGCATCGGCCACCTCGGCGGCGTGCAGCAGCGCCTTGGTCGGGATGCAGCCGTAGTGCAGGCAGGTGCCGCCGAGCTTGTCCTTCTCGATGAGAGCCACCGAGAGGCCGAGCTGCGCGCCGCGCAGGGCCGCGGCATAGCCGCCGGAGCCGCCACCGAGGATGACGAGGTCGAACTGGGTCCCGGACACGGGCGCTCCTCGTAGGTGCGTGTGGTCGGACGGTGCGCACGGCCCAGGGGCCTGACGGCACACGCGCCCCGTGATCGGGACGCGAGGTCCATCCTTTCACTCCCGTGACCTGGACGTGACCACGGGTGACCTGCTCGTAGCGAACAGCGACCTCTGCCCCTCCCCCGCCCAGGTCCGCGAGTAACCGCCCGAATCCTCAGTTTCGGGCCGCAGAATCGACGATTGCGGCAGTAGCTCGCGGACCTGGTGGTGGGCTGGTCAGGCTTGGTGGGCGATGAGGTCCTCGGCGAGCGCGATGAGGGTGCGTACGGAGACACCGGTGCCGCCGCGCGGTGTGTAGGCCCAGGCGGAGAGCGAGTTGTACGACGGACCGGCGATGTCGAGGTGCGCCCAGCTCTGGCCCGGCTTGATGAACTCCTTGAGGAAGATCGACGCGGAGAGCATGCCTCCGTGCGAGCGACCGACGAGCCCGATGTTCGTGAGGTCGGCGACGAGGCTGTCGAAGTTCGCGCGCAGCTCTTCGGGCTGCGGCATCGGCCACGTGTTCTCACCGGCGCGGTTCCCGGCCACGTGGATCGCCGTACGCAGGTCGTCGTCGTTGGCCATGATCCCGGTGGTCCTGATGCCCAGGGCCACGACGGCGGCACCGGTGAGGGTCGCGATGTCGATGAGGATGTCGGGCTGGTCCTCCTGTGCGCGGACCAGGCCGTCGGCAAGGACGAGTCGACCCTCGGCGTCGGTGTCGAGCACCTCGACGGTCGTGCCGCCGTAGGTGCGCAGGACGTCGCCCGGCTTCTGGGCGGAGCCGCTGGGCATGTTCTCGGCGAGGCAGAGGTAGCTCGTGATGTTGATCGCAAGGCCGAGCTTGGCGGCGGTGACGATCGTGCCGAGCGCGGCTGCGGCGCCGCCCATGTCGCCCTTCATCTCGTGCATGCTCAGCGAGGGCTTGATCGAGATGCCGCCGGTGTCGAAGGTGATGCCCTTGCCGACCAGCGAGAGGTGCTGGGTCGCACCGTCGGGGCGGTAGGCGAGGCGGACGAGGCGGGGCGGGTTCACCGAGCCGCGGCCGACGCCGAGGATGCCGCCGTAGCCGCCCGCTGCCAAGGCCTTCTCGTCGAGGATCTCGATCTCGATCGGCAGGCCGCCGGACACCTCCGTGGCCACCCGGGCGAAATCGACCGGGGTGAGGTCCTGCGACGGTGCGTTGACCAGGTCGCGGGCGAGGTTGACGCCGCTGGCGATGGCCTTGGCGTGGACGCTCGCGGCCACGGTCGCCGCGTCCTTCGCGTCGGCGACGGCGACCGTGATGCGGTCGACACCCGACTTGTGCGACGACTTGCTCGTGACCTTGTACTCGTCATAGGAGTAGGCGCCGAGCAGTGCGCCTTCGGAGACAGCAGTGAGGGCACCGGGCGTCTCGACCGGGAGGGCGACTGCCGCTCGGCGGTGACCGGCGAGGGACCGCAGCGCGGTGCCAGCGGCACGACGCAGCGTCTCGTCATCGTACGGCCCCGACCCCAGACCCACGGCCAGGACGACGGGGGCGGTGGAGATGCCGGTGCCGGGCACAG
>JBBRCL010000036.1:0-29764 GCA_038204895.1 Actinomycetales bacterium
ACCCTGGCCGGCGCGAGAGAATTCGCTGCGATCCGGTCCTACACCGCGACCGCCGCCAAGCACGGCCTCACGACACTCGGCGCCCTCACCCGCCTGACCAGCGGAAACCCCTGGCTACCCGCCACAAGCTGACCAGTTACCGCTGAACTACGGGGTGACGTTCCCGATGTTCGAGAAGCTCAGGGTCAACGGGCGCTCGCAGCACCCCTTGTTCGCCGAGCTGACGCAGGTGCCCGACGCCGACGGCAAGGCCGGCAGGGTCGCGTGGAACTTCGAGAAGTTCCTGGTCACGCCCGCGGGCGAGGTGCACCGGTTCCGGTCGAAGGTCGTACCGGACGCGCCGGAGATCGTGCGGCTGATCGAGGCGGCGCTGCCGGCCTGAGTGAACGGCGGCCGGGCCCGTCGCTCCACTCTGTGCGGTGCGGCTCAGTCGACGACGACGATGCCCAGTAGCCGTGCGGCGTCGGCCAGTCGCTGGTCGAAGGTGGCCACGGCACCGCCGACGGTCTGCGCGGCGTGCAGGACGCAGCAGTCCGGCATTCGTAGGCCCGTGGTGGCGCGCAGGTCGGCGAGCGTGGCGGCGTCGTCGGGCCGGAGCGGGACGCGAGTGATGTGCAGGGCGTTGAGCACCTCGTCGACGACGTGCCCTCGCCGGTCGCGGGCCGGTCCCACCATCAGCTCCGCCACGGTGAGCACGCTCGCGGCCAGGTCCTGCCCGGCCGCGGAGTGCAGCACCCGACGGGCGGCGTCGTGGTGGGCGTCGGTGCTGTCGAGGTGGGCGATCAGGACCGATGCGTCGAGGACGATCACCGCGGCCAGTCCTCGCGCAGATCCTGCAGGTAGCCCGCGGGGTAGGCACCGGTGAGCACGCCGGCGGTGGCGTCGACGGCGTCGTGGTGGGCGTCCTCGTCGTCGGCGAGCTCGGCGTGCAGCGTGCTCCAGCCGAGGTCGATCAGCCGGTGCAGCACCGACGGTGGGCGACCGGGGCGCGCTTCGGAGACGGCCGCTGAGGGCCGAGCCCAGGACGCCTGTGCCCGACGTCAGAATCGAAGTCACCGGTCTTGACGTCGATAACGAAGTCGCGTATGGTGACGTCGATAACGAAGTCGCGTCGACCGTGAGTGGAGGCCCCATGGTTCGCAGGCGTGGCGAAGTCCGCACGGCAGACGGTCTGGGGCGGATGCTCCAACAGGGTCGGCTCGTCCGCGGCATGAGCCAGCGTGCGCTCGCCGAGGAGCTCGGGATCGGCCAGAAGTGGATCTGGGAGATGGAGAGCGGCAAGCCGGGCCTGTTCACCGAGCGCCTCTTCCAGATGCTGCGGGCCACCGGCGTGCACCTGTACGCCGAGCTCGACGTGCCCGACGCCGACGCGCCCGGCGTGCCCGACGCGCCCGACGCGCCCGACGCGCCCGGCGTGCCCGACGCGCCCGACGCGTCGGGTGACACCGATGGCTGATCTGCGCGTCGAGCTGTATGGGTACCTGGTCGGTCACCTGCGCGGGACGGACTGGCGCAGCTTCGACTTCCGCACCGCGCGCGAAGCGTTCGACCGGTTCGAGCTGGGCAGCACGGTGCTGTCGGAGTCCGTCCCGCTCGAGGTCGTGCCCAACCGCTCGCGCGCGCAGCGCCGCCGCAACTTCTTCGGTGAGCTGCTCCCGGAGGGCCGCGTGCTCACCCGGCTCGCGACGGCGATCAACGTGCGGGAGCACGACGTCGTGCCGCTGCTTGTCGCCTATGGGCGGGACGTCGCGGGCGCCGTGCAGATCTACGACCCGGACCGCTCGGGCGAGCCCCGATCCCCGCACGCCACCCCGCTGGGCGACGACGGTGTCGGGCGACTGCTGCGCGGCATCCAGGCGCAACCGCTGGGTAACGCACCGGTCACCGGGAAGTCCTCCCTTGCGGGCGTGCAGGAGAAGGTGGTCGTCGCGCGCCTCGACGGTGCGTGGCACCAGGTCCACGACGGGTACCCGTCCACCCACATCATCAAGCTGACGCCTCCCGAGCATCCGACGCTGATCTTCGACGAGGAGTACGGCACGCGGATCGCGCGCCTGCTCGGCCTGACCGACCGCCCGGCGTGGCTGGCCGACTTCGACGGCCTCCCCGGCTTGGTGATCGAGCGCTACGACCGGACGCCCGACGGCGGCCGCATCCACCAGGAGGACTTCAACCAGGTGCTCGGGGCGCGCGGCGACCAGAAGTACCAGGCGATCGGCGGACAGGTGAGTCTGCGGCGCATCGCGCAGACGTTCGCGGCGCGCGGTGACGGCGCAGGGCTCGGGCGGCTGCTCGACCAGCTCACCGTCGCCGTCGCGGTCGGGAACCTGGACTGGCACGCCAAGAACGTCTCCCTGTTGCACCCGCTGGACGGCCCGGCGGAGCTCGCGCCCGCCTACGACGTCGTGCCGCTGCGGCACCAGCCCAACGACGGCGCGATGTCGCTTGCCGTCAACGGCAGGTATGCGCACGCGTCGCTCACGGCCGACGACATCGTGGCGGAGGGGTGGTCGTGGGGGGTGCGGGATGCGGGCACGCGGGTCCTGGACCTGCTCGAGCGGGTGCGCGCGGTTGCTGCCGAAGAGGAGCCGGACGAGCGGGCGCACCCCGTGGTGGCCGGTCAGATCCGCGGGTTCGTCGCGAACCTGTTGGGCGGTAGGCCGGCGGGCTAGGGAGTTGCCCGGGTGTCCGGCCAGGGCCGCGATCGAGATGCGGGCCCCGGAGGCTCAGCCCAGCCCCAGCCTCACGAGTCCGCCGACGGCGAGCCCGGCCGTCGTCGCGGCCAGCAGAAGGATTCCGCCGACGGCGGCGATGATCCCCAGGCACAGGTCGCGGGTGGGGTGACGGCTCGGGCAGCACACCCCGACCAACCCGAGAACGATCGCAGCGGTCCCCGCTCCGAAGGCGAAGGTCAGCACGGTCGAGACCCAGGGGATCGGCAGGCACAGTGCGACGACGGCGGTCACGACGAGCGCCAGGCCGGTGACCGTCAGGACAAGGGAGTCGGAGGAGGGAGACCCCGCGATGCCGCGGCCCGGCGGCGGTGGCGCGGGCGGTTGCGGCGGTGCCGGGAGCTCGAGTGCGGAGGGTTGCGGCGGTGCCGGGAGCTCGAGCGCAGGCGGTTGCGGCGGTGCCGGGAGCTCGAGCGCAGAGGGTTGCGGCGGTGCCGGGAGCTCGAGCGCAGGCGGCCCTGGGACCGGCGCGTCGGGCTGCTCGAGCGTCGAGCCTGCGATGGTCGGGCACATGCCGGACTCCCCTCGGTTGGTTGCCGGTGACGCTACGAGCGCGCGCAACCTCGCCCGGGAACGGCCCGCCGAGCCTGTGGACGGGCGCGATGGCCGAGCCCTGTGGACTCGCCAGTACCCAGAGGTCAGCCCTGCCGCGTCCGCGAGCTCGGCCGACGGTGCCGCTCGAGGGTCCCTGCTCGTGGATGCCCGCGCGGCCCGTCGGTCAGCAGGTGTCGGGGTCGGGGTGGGTGGTGCAGTCGCCGGCGACCAGGTGGGTCGGGGCCTCGACCGCGGTGACCGGCGGGGCGGTGGTTGTGGTGGTGGCGGTGCCGGTGACGGGGAGCCAGGTGGTGGTGCCGGCCATCCGGTAGGTGCCGGTGAATGCGGTGGTCAGGGTGATGGTGAAGGTGCCGGGTCGGGCGTAGGAGTGCGCGACGTCGTGGTCGGGCCAGGGGTGGCCGGGGCTGGTGGTGACCAGGGCCGGCGACCCGTCGCCGTAGTCCCAGGTGTAGCTGGTGGGGGTGGCCTGGACTTCGACGGTGTACCCGAGCAGGTCGGTGACCAGGAGCTGGGGGGTGGGGTCGGTCCAGGTGATGGTGGCCATGTTGACCAGGACCTGGGCTCGGTTGGGCTGGATGGTCAGGGCCGGTGGGGCCGGTGGGGCCGGTGGGGTCAGTGGGAGGCGGCGGAAGTCCTCGGCGGTGAAGTCGGGCATGGCGTCCTGGGGGCAGGACCATGCCGAGACGTACCGCCAGTCCGACCACGGGCTGGTGGGGGTGGGGCGGTCGCGGCGCCACAGGGGTTGGATCGGGGGCGGTACCTCGCACGCCGGGATCTGCACGGCGCCGGTGTAGGTGGCGCAGTCCCCGTTCAGCGCGGTGGCCGGGGTGGCCGAGGTGGCCCCGCACAGGTCCGCCCGCTGGAACTCGGTCAGGCGCACCGCGGGGTCGGTGCCCGACGACGCCCACTCGCGCTCGGCTGCTGCAGCTTCGCGGGCATTCAAGATGACTGCGTCTTCCTCCGCTCGCGGCACTATGTCGACGCCCTGCGCTCCAGATGCGAGGGCGAAGCAGGCAACGACGCACGCTGCGATCCGAGGTGTGCGCGCCACGTCATTCACCGTCCCGAGGAGTCAACTCCCGGACGAGCCAGTGCCCGCCCTCGTATACGACCGCGGCATCAGCCCACACCGGCTTCGTATCCGGGAAGGACTCGACGATGGTGCCCGCCGAGTCGACGGTTGTCGACGGAGACTGCACGAACTCCACTTCGACTGCGTACCAGTAGCCGGGGGTGACTTCCCGCGATCGCGAAGCCGTGACCTCGAAGAGCCCACCCTCGGAGTGTTGGCCGACCGTGACCATGCCCTGGACCTCTTCGGTGACACCAGCGCAGAAGGTGCACTCCGGGTGGCTGAGGTCCCCCCAATCGGCCAAGTCCCCGGTCGCGTAGACGTACGCGTACAGCTGCAGGAAGTACACCGCCACGGCCTCGGCCCCAGCCGTGCTCACCTCGTCCATCGCCGCCGGCCGCTCGGGCTTGACGGACGCGTCCGGCGTCGGCGTGGGGGTGGGCGTAACCGTCGGGCTCGGCGCAACCACCGCGGAAGGCGACGTGCTCGGCGTCGGGCCCGGACCGGGCGTGCACGCCCCCGTGACTGCGGCGACGGTCAACAGGCACGCCATCAGCCAGGCGAGGTATCCGCTGTGGTCCCAGAGTGAAGGGTTGGCGTCGCGACGTGATGCCAACCCTTCACCGGAGGGGAGCCAGCGCGCCAACCCGCGCCGCGACATCGTCCCCCTGCCCATACGCATGGCCGAGAACCTACCCTGACACGGACATATCGGTCAGCCGGTCCACCGAACGTGTGCACAGTCCGCCGGCAGGCCCCTCAGTGCCAGGGGCGGCTGGACAGTAGTCGGGCGACGAGCACCGGCTGGCCCACCCGGGCGGCGAGGTTGACGGCGTCGAGCACGGCGAAGCGAATGCCCGGCGTCGCGCCGAGGTCCAGGTAGCGCTGGTTCCCGGCGGCCGGGACGATCAGCCGGAACTCCTGCGCCGGGCTGTCGTAGGCGCGCGGCCAGATCCGCAGCACGCCGTCGGGGGCGACGACGGCGCGCTTCTCGTACGTCTGGAGGGTCGTGTACCCCTTGGGGATGTCGCGGTCCAGGGCGGCCTCGGGCGCGTCGTCGATGCCCGGGACGGTGGCCGTGAACCCGTAGGCGATGCCGAAGAACAGGGCCGTCTTGGGGTGCCTGACGTCGAAGGTCGCCGGGCCGGTGGCGAAGGCGCCGCCCGTCGCGCAGCTGGACAGGTGGGGCGGCAGGAACTCGCCGGCGCGCTTGTCGAACCACCGCGTCGTGTCGCGGATCTGCGCCAGGTCCAGGTCCAGGGCCATGGGGGTCATGTTGACACCGCGGTGGTGGCGGGCGTGGGCGGTCGGCGGGTGAGAAGCTGGGCGGCAGTTGGGCGGCGGAGGCCGTCAAGTCCGGGCGGTTGGGTGTCGACAGGTGGGGCATGGCCAGTGCACCCGGGTGGTACGGCGACGGCGTGACGCCTGGCGTCGAGCGATGGTTCGACGGAGCCGAGTGGCGCGAGGTGACCCGGTCGGTGCTCGCGAGTCCCACGGTGCTCGTGAGTCCTACGGTGCTCGCGAGTCCCCCGGTGGACGGCTGGGCTCCGGACGGCGGCTCGGCTCAATGGCAACCGAGCCCGATGCCGTTCGCCCCGCCTGCGGGCCCGGGGGGCTGGGCGGGCCAGCCGGGTCGTGCGTCCGGACCGGCGCCCGAGCCGTTTGTTCAGTGGCCCACCCCCACGTCGGCGGCTTCGGCCGGCTCGGACCCGCAGGATGTGATGCACTGGATCCTCCCGGTCGGCCGCTCCTGGCAGTCGATCGCGTCCGGCTACCTCGGGCTGATCGGGCTGGTGCTCTGGCCCGTGGCGCCGGTCGCGGTGTGGTTCGGCTTCTGGGCGCTGCGCCGCGCGCGGGACGGCGGGCACGGCCGGGGACGGGCGATCTTCGGCATCGTGACGGGCCTGATCGGGATGGCCATCGGGGTGTCCTTCGTGCTCATGTCCATGAGCTGAGGCCGGGCGGCGAGGGTCCCGCGGACGGCCGCCAACTGGACGATGATCATCGCAACATCGACGAGGAGGTGGGGGTCATGCGAGAGGTGACGCTGCGCGACCGCGACGGGCATCGCGTCTGGGCGACCATGCGCGACGACGACGGGGCGCTCGTGATCCAGGGAGAGCTCAGTCGGCAGAGCCCGTGGGGTTCGGAGGAGAACGAGTACGCCCTCACCGTGGCCGCCGCCGACGTACCGAAGGTCCTGGCGGCGCTGCACGCGGCGGAGGGCGACGACGTGCTTGACGTCCTCGAGGCCCGGGGCGAAGACGTGGTGATCGGCGGCGAGCGCGCCTGGCTGAGGTTGCTGGGGATCACGGCGGAGTTCACGTCGACGGAGGAGTGAGCGGGGCCCCGGCGATCCTCAGATCGCTGCGGAGGCCTCCCGGCGGATGCTCTCGATCCGCGCCAGGCCGGCCGGCGTCCCGAGCTCGGGGCGCGCCTCGGGATGCTTGCGGTAGTGCTCCACAACGAGCATCAGCGTCGTCTTGCGCAGTCTTCGGGTCGGCGCGCGCGCCGGTACTAGAGATTCTCGGTGGCGCGCTCACCGAGCAGCACGGTGCTCATGGCGTCAGGGCACTCGGTGAGGGTCCACCCCATCGAGCCGGAGGTGTCGCCGGTCGAGTCCGTGAAGATCTCGAGTCCTGGCCCGGGGGGAGAGCCCGGTAGTAGGCGATGATCTGGCCACCGTCGGCGGTGGGGATTCGGACGGCGATCGCGGCACCGTTGCCGGCGAACCAACCGCTGTACAGGCACTGGCCGCCCTCGTCCGAGAGGTTGGCGCCCGCGATGAGGACTTCCGGCGTGCACACGGTCAGGACTGTGCGGTTGGTGAACGCGTCAGGCGTGGCTCCCGGAGTCGCGGGCGTCTAGGGGGTGCTGGTGGGCGTGCTCGGGGTGGTCGGCGACGCGCCTGGAGCGCTGGGCGACACGCTCGGGGTCGCCGTGTCCGTCCCGCACCCGGCGAGGAAGGCGAGCAGTCCTGTGCGGATGAGGGCGCAGAAGGTGGTCCGAGGTCGGTCGATACGCATGGTCGTCATGTCGCACTCTCCCCTGGCCCATATGCCAATCCGCGGTGGCCGCGGGGAACTCTTGGCTTCACGCGCCGCGAGCGGCACACCCCCGTACGACGTCGCACAGGTCCGCGAGGTCCTGGTCGAACTCACTGTCGATCTCCGCGTACCCGGAACGGCTCGGGAAGCGACCGGAGACCTCAGATAGGGCGAAGCCGGCGACGAACGTGCTGAACATCCGCTCGAGGCGGTCGTGGTCCCTCTCGGGCACGCCGGCATCGGCCAGCGCCGCGTGGATCGCGGCGACGATGCGTCGGACGTGGGGTGTCTGGCCGGGGCGGAGGAAGACCAGCCCGATGGTCGAGGGGTGGCGGCGCGCGAGGTCGCGCGTGGCCCTTGCCATGGCGGCAAGGCGGACGTCCCAGGGGGACGACGCGGCGGCGTCGGGCAGGACCAGCCCGGACAGCAGAATCTCGAGCACGCCGTCGAGCAGCTCCTCCTTGTCGGCGACATGCCGGTAGAGCGCCATCGCGGTGATGCCTACGCGTGCAGCGACGGCCCGCATGGTCACCGCACCCAAGCCCCGCTCGTCGGCGATGTCGAAAGCCGCCCGAACGATCTGCTGCTTGCGGTCGCTCACGTCTACAGTGTATACGTATACGCCGTACACACACGGGAGATCGAGGAAGGCGAGAGGGAGATGCACGATCCACCGGCGACAGGCGGTGAGCAAGGCGCCGCGGTGCTCAGCGTGAACGGACTGCGCAAGCGGTACGGGTCGGTCAAGGCGCTCGACGGGTTCGACCTGGCTGTCGCGCCGGGCGAGGTCACTGGGTTGCTCGGGCACAACGGCGCGGGGAAGACGACGTTCGTCGAGGTGGTCTCGGGCCTCGTGCGGCCCGACGCCGGAACGGTGCGCATATCCGGGATCGACGCCCTGCAGTCGGCCCGCGCGGGCCGTGCCGCGCGGTCACTCGTGGGCGTCGCGCCGCAGCAGCAGGCGGTCTACCTGTCTGCGTCGGTGCGTGAGAACCTGCGCCTGTACGCGAGCCTGCTCGGGCTGGCGGGACGCGCGGCGCTGCGCGAGATTGACGCGGTCGCCGATGAGCTCATGCTCGCCGACGTCATCGACCGGCCGGTCGGTCTGCTCTCCGGCGGGCAGCGGCGCCGGGTGCAGGCGGCGTCGGCGCTGCTTGGTTCGCCGCCGTTGCTGCTGCTGGACGAGCCGACGGTTGGTGCGGACCCGCAGACCCGCCAGGCGCTGCTCGCCGCGGTGCGCGCCCGCGCTGCGGCGGGAGCCGCCGTCGTCTACACCACGCACTACCTGCCCGAGCTCGTCGACCTCGGCGCCACGCTCGCCGTCGCAAGGGATGGCCAGGTGGTCGCCCGCGGCACACAGGCCGAGCTGCTCGCCGACCTTCCGGCGCGACTGGAGGTCACCTTCGCGGGGCCGGTGCCGGCCGAGCTCGTCGGAAGGGGTGAGGTGGCGTCGCGTGACGGCACCGAAGGGGATGCGGTGCTCACCCTGCGGACGGCACACCCGACGTCGGCCCTGGCCGAGATCGTGAGCCGCGGGTACGTACTGCGGGGCGTCGACGTGCGCCACGCCACGCTCGACGACCTGTTCGCGGCGCTGCGGCAGACCCGGCCGGGGGTCGACCATGCTGCGTGATGCTGCGATCCGGGTCGGCGGGATGGTCCGGCTCAACACGGTGCTGCTGGTGCGGGAGCCGGGGCCGCTGATCAGCCGGCTCGTGATGCCGTTGGTGCTCATGGTGATGCTGCGGCCGCTGTATGCGGCGGCGTTGCCCGGACCTGCCACCGCGACCGCAGCCGTCTCGACACCGGGACTGACCGGGACGGGCCAGGCGGTCACCGGGATGGCGGTGATGTTCTCCCTGCTTGCGCTGTCGATGGTCGGCTCGGGGATCCTCACCGAGCGGATGTGGCACACCTGGGACCGTTTGCGCGGCAGCGCGACGTCGGCGGCGGAGATCCTGGTGGCCAAGGCCGTGCCTGCGCTGGGCTTCCTTGCCGCACAGCAGGTGGTGGTGTTCGGGGTCGGCGTCGTCGCGCTCGGGCTCGACGTGCGCAACGCCGGGCTGCTCGCGCTCGCCGTCGGGATGTGGGTGGCGATGCTGTTGGGCGTCGGGATGGCGCTCGGCACGCTCTCGCGCAGCCACGCCGAGATGGCGGCCGCGCAGGACGTCGGTGGGCTCGTGCTCACCGGTCTGGGCGGTGCGCTGGTGCCGCTGGCGGTGCTTCCCCACTGGGTCCGCTCGGTTGCGCCGGTGTCGCCGGGCTACTGGGGTGTGCGTGCGATGACCTCAGCGCTGGCCGGGGATGCTGGTCAGGTGGGTCGATCGGTGGCTGTGCTCGGCGCGGTCGCGGTTCTGGCGATGGGCGTGGCCGTGTGGCGGATCCGGCGAGGGTGGTCGCGCAGCAAGCTGCTCTAGGAGACTGCTGAACAAAGGCAAGAATCGACCTACAGCCTGTGCATCACCGCAGGTCACAGACTCGCGCTCTGCCCCGATCCTGGGTTGTTCAGCAGTCTCCTAGCGGGTGTTGCCCACGAGTTGCTCGTTGCGCGGCATCGAGAACGCGGCGGCCGCCGTCGCCAGCGCGACCACCGCCAGGACGCCGAATGCCACGGTGACCGCGGCGCGGAACTGGACCGGGTCGGTTGCCGGTTCGTGGCCGTGCATGAGGCCGTTGACCAGGGCACCGAGGACGGCGATGCCGACGGCGCTACCGATCGAGCGGGCGAACATGTTGGCCCCGGTCACTACTCCGCGCTCCTTCCACTCGACGCTGGACTGCGCCGCGATCAGGCTCGGTGACGCGGTCAGGCCCAGGCCCAGCCCGATGACGAAGCAACACAGCCCGACGACGACCAGCGAGGGTCGCGCGGCGGTGAGGGCCAGAGCGGTGGTTGCGAGCACGACGACGCCCACGCCGATGAGCACGGTCGTCCGGAAGCCCAGGGTCAGGTAGAGGCGGCCCGACTGAGAGGAGGCGATCGGCCAGCCGATCGTCAGGGTCGCCAGGGTCAGGCCGGAGACCAGCGGGGATACGTGCAGCAGGGTCTGCAGGTAGCTAGGAACGTACGAGGTCAGGCTGATCATGATCACGCCGACCCCGACGGCGATCAGCGCGGTGGTCGCCAGCAGCCGACGGGTCAGCACCAGCGTCGGCAGCACTGGTTCGCTCGTCCGCCGCTCTACGAGCGCGAACGCCACCAGCATCGCGGCGCCGAGCGCGAACGCGCCGAGAATCTGTGGCGATGCCCAGGACCAGGCGTTGCCGCCCTCCAGGACCGCCAGCATCAGCAGGCTGAGCGAGGTGGTCAGCAACGCGCCCCCGGCCCAGTCGATGCGGTGCCGGGTGTGCTCGACCGTCTCGTGGAGGTGGCGGACCAGCAGCCACGTCGCGATGAGCGACAGCGGGACGTTGACGTAGAAGATCCACCGCCAGGACAGGAACTGGGAGAAGACCCCGCCCAGGGTGGGGCCGATCACCGCGGAGATGCCCCACACGCTGGCGATGTAGCCCTGGACCTTGGCCCGTTCGGCGACTGTGTAGATGTCACCGGCGATTGTCGTCGCCATCGGCCCGACCGCGCCGGCGCCCAGGCCCTGGACCGCACGGAACACGATCAGGGAGGTCATCGACCAGGCCAGGCCGGAAGCGGCGGACCCGAGCACGAACAGCCCGATCCCGATGAGCACCACGGGCTTGCGTCCGATCGTGTCCGAGAGCTTGGAGTAGATCGGGACCGTGACGGCCTGGGCGAGCAGGTAGACGGAGAACAGCCACGGGAAGCTGCGGAAGCCGCCGAGGTCGCCGACGATGGTGGGCACCGCGGTGGCCAAGATGGTCGCGTCGATCGCGATCAGCCCGGTGGTGACCATGATCGCGGTCAGGATCGGCCCGCGTTCGGAGCGGAAGCCCACGCCGGCGCGGGTGGCGGCGGCAGCTGTGCTCAGGGTGCTCCTTCCGCTCGGGCCCACTGGGGCAGGTCGGTGACTCCCCGCGGCAAGTCCGCGTCTGTGCCCGATATTCCCACAACACCGTCTGGGCGCGGCACGAGATTAAGGTGGCGGCATGACAGTCCTGGTTGCCTACGGCTCCAAGTGCGGCGGTACCCAGGGCATCGCCGAGTGGATCGGTGCGGCCCTGCGCGACCTGGGGCACGACGTTCGGGTGGAGCCTGCCCGGGGTGTGCGCACGCTGGAAGGCGTGGAAGCCGCCATCGTCGCTGGGGCCTTGTACGCGGGCCGGTGGCACAACCACGCCCGCCGGTTCGTCCGCCGTCACAGCGCCGGCTTGGCGAAGTTGCCGGTGTGGCTGGTCGCCTCCGGGCCGCGGAGCGACGCGGCGGACGCCGGGACGGTGCCGCCGGTGCGCCAGGTGAGTGCGGCGGCGGCGGGTATAGGAGCTCGCGGCGAGGTGACGTTCGGTGGCTACCAGGGCGCGGATGCCCATGGCTCGCCCCCGAGTGCGAAGGCGCTCGCCCGTGCAGGCGACTGGCGCAACGAGGAGCGGATCCGGGCGTGGGCGGGGCAGGTGCACCGCGAGCTCGCGGGTTGACGCCCGGGCGCCGTCGTAGTCGGACCCGGCGCAGCTCACCCACGGATCGGCATCCGCGGCCGCATCGCTGCTGGTGCCAATGACGCGTGGCCCAGCCGGTCGTTCTCACGATCGGGCTTGACGTGTCGGCGGAACCGGGCGAGAAGTCGCCGACCACCGCCCGTCGTCCGGCGGCTCCGGGTGCAAGCCGTGGCGGTCCGCAGACACGTAAGGGGTGTAGGCCCGCGGGCCCGGTCCGTGTCGAGCAGGTGGTACCGGGGGCGTGGGCAGACCCGCCACGAGGAGGTGTGTGCTGTGCGCACCCACTGGAGCTTCGCCGGCCCGCGCCGGATCGCCGTCGGCAGCACCCCCGGCGCGGCCGGCCGAGGCGCTGCACGGGGCATCTCGGCCGTGGCGCTTGCGCTCACGCTGGCCGGGTGCCAGAGCCTGGGTGACGGCGTCGCCGACCCGCCCGACGACCCGACCCCCGGCGAGTCCCCCGACGACGCCGTCGTCCTGCTGCAGATCGAGGTGAGTGGCGGCTTCGTGATGATGGGGTACGACTTCTCGCGCGTGCCCGAGCTGACGGTGTATGCCGACGGTCGGGCGATCGTGCAGGGCCCGCAGATCGCGATCTACCCGGGCCCGGTGCTGCCGAACCTTCAAGTGGAGCCGCTCAGCGAGGCCGACGTCGCGGCGCTGATCGCCGCCGCGCGCGACGCCGGGTTGCTCGCGGAGGCGCCGAACTACGGGCAGCCGTGGATCACCGACGTGCCCACGACGTTCGTCCGGCTGACCGTCGACGGGCGGACCTACGAGCACGCGGCCTACGCGTTGGGGTTCTTCGAGGGTGAGACGTCGGCCGGCGGCGGCCGCCCCCCCGCCCCCGCCCGGGACCGGCGCACCGCCAGCGCGCGGGGCCGGGCGCCGGCCCCCCCCCGCCCCACGAGTCGGGGATCACCGAGGAGGAGCGGGCCGCGCGCGTCGCGTTGGCCGAGTTCATCGCCACCGCGAACGACCTGGTCGGGGCCACGGGTAACGGCGAGGCGTATCAGATCGACGCGTTCAGGATCTTCGCCCAGTCGGTGACCTTCGATGTCGAGGGTGCGGTCGGCGGCCTGGCGGCCCAGGTGCTGCCGTGGCCGCTCGACCTGGCGCTCGCCGACGCGGCCGAGTGCACGGTGGTGGACGGCGACGCCGCGCAGACCCTGCTGAAGGCGTTGGCCGGCGCGAACACGGCGACCCTGTTCGAGCAGGACGGCGTCACGTACAGCGTGTTCTTCCGGCCGTTGCTGCCGCACGAGAGCGGGTGTGAGGGGTTGGGGTGAGCGGGCGCCGGGCCGCCTAGGGTCGTGGTCGTGCCCTCGTACCGCGTTCGGATGGTCGTCGGGGACCTGCGCGACGGCGTCGACCCCGCCACGGTGCTGCCCGCGGCCGCCGACGCCGCTCGCGGGCTCAGCGCCGTCGAGGCGTCCGACGTCGAGGTGGTCCGCGGCGCGCCCCGGCTCACCGTCCGCTTCGAGGCGCCCGACGACGCCACGGCGGCTGCGGTCCGTCGGGCGGTGGTCGGCCGGACCGACGAGCTCGTGGAAGTCGAGGTGAGCCGGGTGTATCGGCGGTACGGCCCGCGGTGGTACCCGCTGCGGTAGGTGGGCCGACGTGCTGGGGTAGTGGCGACGCCGCGGCGTCGAGCACGATCGGTCCATGGGCACAGCGAAGATCGGGCGGGCTGACGGCGCGCCCGGCGTGACCGACCACGTCGAGCTGCACCGCGACGGGAGCCTCCGGGCCCGCGGCCCGATGGTCGACGGCGTGCCCGAGGGCTACTGGGAGTGGTTCCGGCTCGATGGCTCCCGGATGAGGTCGGGGTGGTTCGCCCGCGGCGAGCAGGTCGGCGAGTGGATCACCTACGACCGCGCCGGGGTGCCGTACAAGACCACGGTGAAGCGCCCCGCCGAGGGCTGACCGCCGGCTGCCGATTCGCAGCCGCGAGCGGCCGGACTGTCAGACGGCGAGGCGCAGCTGCTCGTGGTGGGCCAAGACCGGCGCGGGGACCACGGCGCCCAGCCTCGGGCGCGGTACGAGATCCGACGCGCCCGGAGCAGAGTCCAACGCGCCAGGACCAGAGCCCAGCTCTCCCGGCGCAGACTCCAACGCGCCCGGAGCAGACTCCGACCCGCCAGCCGCAGACTCCGACCCGCCAGCCGCAGACTCCAACTCGCCCGGCGGCGCGCCGCGCGGGATCCCGACCAGGCGGCCGTCGCGTTCCCGGAACTCCCAGCCACTCGTCTTGCGGATGATGCTGATGGTCCGTTGATGGATGACGTGGTGGTGGAACGCGCAGAGCAGGATGCCGTTGCCCACCGAGGTCCGGCCGCAGTCGCGGTTCCACCACTGGACGTGGTGGATCTCGCCGAGCACCGGTGGGGCGCCGCAGCCGGGGTACTGGCAGTGGCGGTCGCGGGCGATGACGGCACGACGCTGGGGCCCGGTGTAGGTGCGCTGGGCGCGGCCGACGTCGAGCGGCTCGCCGTCGGGGCCGAACACGATGCGGGTGAGCTCGGCGTCGCAGGCGAGCTGGGCGAGCACGGACAGGGGGAGGGGCGTGCCGTCGTCGAGCTCGGCGACGGCACCAAGGGTTCCGTCGGGCCGCTCCAGCGTGACGACGGAGCCTTCGCCGTCGGCCGCGCCGTCATCCCCGGCCGCCGAGCCCTGTGCCCGAAGGCGTTCCACGGTGTCCCACGGAACGTGCACGCTGATGTGCGGACGGACCAGGGCGACGCCGGCGCCGGCCAGACCGCGATCCAGGACCAGCTGGGCGAGGAAGCCCAGGATCTCGACGCCGTCGGGCCGGCGGTTGAGGTACAGGTACTCACGCGCGACGGCCGCCTGGTGCTCGGCCTCGTGGGTCGAGGTGTCGACCGCGGCCGCCCAGCGGCGCATGACCTTCCGGTAGTCGTCCACGCCAACGCGCTCGGCCGCTCCAACGAGGAAGGCCTCGTTCCGATCCGGGCGGTCCCCGGTCAGAGAGGTGCGCCGCGCCTCGGACGTCGGCCCGAACCGAGCCAGGACCTGGGCGTGCTCGAGACTCATCCGCCCCTCGGCGACGGCCGCCCGTGCGGCGGGCAGATCGTTGCTCAACGCCTTGCCGAGCTCGACCTCGCGCCGGGCGGTCCCGACCGAGGAGCCGCCCCGACGCGCGACCCACTCCGGGAACGTGCGCGCGGCGCCGGAAGCCGCCCAGCGGCCGTCGGCCTCGACCTGCGCGAGCAGGCGGGCATCGACCGCGCGCAGCTGGTCGCAGACGGTGCGGAGGAGGTCGTGCGTGCGCGCCGCGTCCGGCGCGGCCAGGGAGTCCAGGCGTGCCGTGCCGAGGGTGGCCGCGATCCGCTGCAGGTCCGCGACGAGCGCGGGTACGACCGAGGTCGGCACCGCCTCGCTGCTGGGCCCGCTGTCCGCGACCATCGCATCTCCCGTCGTTCGAACAAGTGTACGATAGAAGGACAGACCGGGTCAAGTCGGACAGCCGGCAGATTCGGCGCCGGACCAGGGCGGGAGCAGGCGGGCGAGCCCCGCAGACGCCGGACCGGGCGACGTCGTGGGCGGGCCGGCCTGCACGACGGCGGTTCCGCGGAGGCTAGGCGTGATGGCACGCCTCACGGCGGTAGCGGCAAGGACCCCGACGTCGAGCGGCAGGTCGCCGAGTTCCGGGACCTGCTGTCGTCGGCGGAGCCGGCCCAACTCGCCGCCATGATGGCCCAGCTCCTCGACGGCCCCCACCCGTCACGGCGTCGTCCGCCGGGTGTCGACGCCGTCACCTACCTGCTCGCCTTGGCGGGCGGCGGCCCGGCCGGCGTCGGGCGTTGCTCAGTCCGGCGGTGCCCAGCGCAGTCCGGGGAAGCGGGCGAAGTCGTGGTCGAGGGTGACCCAGAGCGCGCCGTGCTCGATCGCGACTGCGGCGTGCGCGGCGTCGGCCACCAGGTTGCTGCGGGCGTCGGCCACCCGGCAGAGCTGCTCGACCACCTCCCAGTGGCGCGATGTCGGCGCGACCCGTACGACGCCGTCGGCCGCGCGGAGGGTGGCCACCTGCCCCAGGGCGGCTGCCAGCGGCGTGGGCCTGGTGAAGACCCGCAGATGGGTGAGGGCGGCGCGCCGGGCCTCCTCGACGAGCGCAGTCACGGCGCGGCTCCTCCTGGACTCGCCCAGGAGGTGACGGGGGTGGCGAGGAACTCCGACAGTGGTATGCCGTCCCCGCCGACCAGCAGCGTCGTGTCCGGCTGATACTGCGCGACGAATCGGTCCATGCCGGGCAGCTCCGGGCGTCTGGTTCCGCTCTTCACCTCGATCGCCACCGTCGTCTGTCCGACCAGCACCACGAAGTCCACCTCGCGGCTCCCCTCCCGCCAGTAGAGCAGGTCGCACTCACCGGTTGCAGCGGCATTGGCGAGGTGGGCGCCGACGGCCGACTCGACGAGCCGCCCGTAGAACGTCGCGTCGTCCCTCGCCGCCGCGGGCGACAGGCCGGAGGTGGCGGTCATCAGCGCGGTGTTGAGCACCTGCAGCTTGGGGCTGGAGCCGCGTCGGCGCACGACGCTCCCCGAGTACTTCGACAACCCCGTGACCATGCCGGCGCCGGTGAGCAGGTCGAGGTAGTGCGCCAGGATGGTGGTGTTGCCTGCGTCCTGGAGCTGGCCCAGCATCTTGGTGTAGCTGAGGATCTGCCCGGAGTACTGACAGGAGAGGTCGAACAACCGTCGGAGCAGCGCGGGCTTGTCGACGCGGGTGAGCAGCAGCACGTCGCGGGAGATGGTGGTCTCGATGAGAGAGCCGAGCACGTAGCGACGCCAGCGGGCAGGCGATCCGATGAGCGACGCGGCGCCCGGGTATCCCCCGAAGTACAGGTAGTCGTCGAGGCTGAAGCCGAACGCCTCCTCCATCTCAGGGAACGACCAGTGGGGCAAGTGCAGCACGTCGAAGCGGCCTGCCAGGCTTTCGGTGAGCCCGCGCGCGATGAGCAACGGGGCGGAGCCGAGGACGACCACCTTGAGGGGTGCGCCGGTGCGCGAGTCTTCATCCCACAGTCGTTTGACGGTCTCGGACCAGGCCGGCACCTTCTGCACCTCGTCGAGCACGAGCACACCGCCATCGGGGCTCGCACTCGCCCGAGCAGCCGCCCACTGCTGGCTGATCCACGCGGCGCCCTGCAGGGTCGGCTCGTCGGCGCTGGCGTAGCGCACGGACACACCCGGGCCATCGGCGACCTGGGCCACCAGCGTGGTCTTGCCGACCTGCCGGGGGCCGGTCACGGCCTGGATGAGGCGCCGCGGCTCGGCCAGGCGTTGCGCGAGCTCGCGCGCCACCGGCCTGGTGTGTGCGGGGCGCGATTTGCTCATCACGTTGAGTATTTCTACTCAATGGCTTGAGGAAATCAAGGTCGGACGCTCCGGTTCAGCGGCTCGTGGCGGCCGGGTCAACAGTGGGAATGGGCCGTCGTTCAGCAGCCGTCGGGGTTGGGGTGGGTGGTGCAGTCTCCGGCGACCAGGCGGGTGGGGGCTTCGACGGCGGTGATGGGTGCGCTGGTGGTTGTGGTGGTGGCGGTGCCGACCACGTCGAGCCAGGTGGTGGTGCCGGCCAGGCGGTAGCGGCCGGTGAACGCGGTGGTGAGGGTGATCGTGTAGACCCCGGGGCGGGTGTACGGGTGCGCGACGTCGTGGTCGGGGTAGGGGTGGCCGGGGCTGGTGGTGACCTGGGGGTCTGACCCGTCGCCGAAGTCCCAGGTGAACGTGGCGGGGGTGGCTTCGACCTCGATGGGGTAGCCGAGCAGGTCGGTGGTGAACGCCTGGGTGACGGGGTCGGTGTAGACGATGGTCGGCATGTTGACCAGCACCTGCGGGCGGGCAGGTTGGACGGTCAGGACCGACGGGGCGATCGGCAGGCGCCGGAAGTCGGTGAGGGTGAACTCGGCCATGTTCTCCGCCGGACACGACCAGCCGGTCACATATCGCCACTCCGACCATTCGCTCGACGGCGTCGCCCGGTCTCGGCGCCACAGCGGTTGGACCGGGGGACCGACCTCGCACGCCGGGATCTGGACGGCGCCGGTGTACGTGGCGCAGTCACCGTTCAGGTCGGTGGTCGGTGCGGCCGTGGTCACCCCGCACAGGTCCGCGCGCCGGAACTCGGTCAGGCGCACCGCGGGGTCGGTGCCCGACGACGCCCACTCCCGCTCCTGCGCGGCCGCCTCACGGCCGTTGAGGACAACCGAGTCACCCTCGGAGTAGCCCCCGAGATCCAGACTCGCGGCTGGGGTCGACACGAGCACTGTCAGCAGAACCCCCACGCTCAGCGCCGCGATGCGAGGCCCGCGCACCTCAGCCGACCAGTTCGTGTGAGAGCTCACGCACGACCCAATGCTCGGTCTCGTACACGACCGCGAGAGTCATCCGGTAGGTCTTGGTGTCGGGGAACTCCTCGACGACGTTGCCGGCGCCGTCAACCGTGACGGAGGGCGACTCGACGAGCTCAACGTCGACCGACCACCACCGTCCAGGGTCTATCTCCGCGGACACGACGCTGGAGATGCTGACCAGGCCGCCGACGGAGTGGTTCCCGGCAGCGAAGATCTCCTCGACTCCAGTCGCCACGCTGGCGCAGTAGATGCATTCGGGATGACTCAGGGCGCGCCAGTCGGCCAAGTCGCCGGTTGCCGCGACGTAGGGAAACAGCTGTAAGAAGTACACCGCCGCGGCCTCGGCACCGGCCGAGTCGGCGACGTCCATCGCCTCGGGCCGCTCCGGCTTGACCGAGGCATCCGGCGTCGGCGTCGGCGTCGGGGTCGACGAAGGCGTGGGCTCCTCGGTGACCGTCGGCGTCGGCGTCGGCGTCGGCCCCGGCCGCGAGGAGCACCCCGCAACCGCTGCGCCCAGCCCGCCCACGCACCCCAGTGCCACCAGCGCGCTGATCGCACGCCGCGTCGTCGTCCCCCTGCGCATGGCCTGCAACCTACCGCCAGAGGGACATATCGGTCAGCCGGTCCACCGGATCTGTGGACGCCGCCGGGGTTGTTCACAGAAGTCGAGGGGGTGTCGCGGCCGGCACCTCCGTGGCTACCGTCCTCGGCTGTGACGGCCCAGCCGGCGACGGCGGCCACCCGGCCGCGCTCCCCCAGTTCCGTCGCGGGCATGCCGCCCCGCCGGCTGTGCACGACGTCGAGCACCTCCACCACGCAGCGGGACGCCACGAGGGTGCTGCCCGGAAGAGAGGTCGCCCTGGCGTGGCCGGCGCACACCCTCAGCCTTGCCGCGCGAGTGCCGTCAGGCTACCTTAGGGCGCAGAAAGCCATCGTTATACGTGATAGTCATTGAAAGACCATGTGTCAGGAGGCGGTCGGGATGACGCGCACCACGCCCGCAGCCGTCCAGCGCTCCCTTCGCCAGGTGGGCGAGCACCTCAAGACGTGGCGCAAACTGCGTGGCCTGACGGCGGCGGAGGTGGCGGACCGTGCCGGCCTTGCCGTCACGACGGTCCAGCGCCTGGAGAACGGCAAGGGTGCGACCCTCGAGAACGTTCTGCGGGTTGCCCGAGCGCTCGGTGTCATGGACGCGCTGACGACGGCTCTCGACCCGTACACCACCGACCTCGGTCGGCTCCGGGCGGACGAGGCCCTGCCCGAGCGGGTGCGGCATCGGGCGGCACCGTGACCGACGTCCGGGTCTACGTGTCCCTGGCCGGTCGGGACGTGCTCGCCGGGACCCTGTACACGCACCGCGGCCGGGGCACGGAGTCGGCCACGTTCGCCTACGCCGCCGAGTTCCTGGCCCACCCTGGGGCCTACGCACTCGACCCCGCGGTCCCGCTTCGCAGCGGCGCGTCCCACACGCGCCTCGGGCAGGCCCTGTTCGGGGCCATGACCGACTCGGCTCCGGATCGTTGGGGCCGCACGCTCATCGCGAGGAGTGAGGCCCGCGCAGCGCGTGAAGAAGGGCGCACTCCGGGCTCGCTCGGTGAGATCGACCTCCTCCTTGGCGTGCGCGACGACCTCCGGCACGGTGCCTTGCGATACCGCGTCGGGGATGGTCCCTTTCTGGCCGAGGAGGCCCTGGGTGTGCCCGCGCTGACCGACCTTCCGGCGCTGCTCGACCTGGCGGCCCGTGCCGAGGACGACTCGGCGTCCCTCGACGACCTACGGCGCCTCGTCCGGGTCGGCAGCTCGCTCGGTGGTGCACGGCCCAAGGCCCACGTCCTGGACGAGGGCGGTCGCATCGCGATCGCCAAGTTCCCCAGTGCGAGGAGCGACACCTGGAACGTCATGGCATGGGAGAAGGTTGCACTGGACCTCGCGGAGCGCGCCGGCATCGACGTGCCCGCATCCCGGTTGCTCGACCTCGCGGGTCGACATGTGCTCGTGGTGGACCGGTTCGACCGGACGGCCGACCACCGGCGCATCGGCTTCGCGAGTGCCATGACGATGCTCGAGGCGTCGGACGGCGACCAGCGCAGCTATCTGGAGATCGCCGACGTCGTCGAGCAGGTTTCGCTTCGGGCTACTGAGGAACTGGTTCAGCTGTGGCGGCGGATCGTCTTCTCGGTTCTGATCGCCAACACGGATGACCACCTGCGCAACCATGGCCTTCTGCACGTACGCGGAGACTCGTGGCGGCTCTCCCCCGCTTTCGACCTCAACCCCGATCCGTCGCCGGGGCAGAAGTACCTGAGCACCGCGATCGACGAGAGCGACACGGCTGCGAGCGTCGAGCTCGCTCTCGCGGTCGCGCCGTACTTCCGGCTCTCGCCGCAGGCAGCGCGAGATGTGCTCCGCGACGTCGCCGCCGCTGTCTCGCACTGGCAACAGGTGGCCAAGCAGCATGGTCTGGCCGACGTCGAGATCGAGCAGATGGCCCCGGCGTTCGCCCTGCTCGACGACGTCCGCCCCAGCTGATCTGGCGCACCAAGGGCAGTGGGCGGGGAGCATCGGACGGCGCGTCGTCGTCGGCGCCGCTGCTGGTGCTCTCGCAACGACCGACGCCGTCGCACCTGCGGCGCAGCAGATGGCACGGCAACGGGCTGAGCGATCCCACGTCGAGTGGAGCGAAGCGGAACGACACGCCGGCGTGTCGTTGCCGGATCGCTCCACTCTGTGGGGTGCGGCTCAGTCGACGACGACGATGCCCAGCTGGCGCGCGGCGTCGGAAGAGGTCCTCGCACGTGTCAAGCGAAGCCAGTCGCTGGTATCGATGCGTGTCGCCACAGGCGCGGGATCGGTTCTCGTCTCCTGGGCGGAACGGGCTGCCTACGCCTTCTCCGGCGCGACGCCGCGGAAGCCGTCCGCCGGGAACCTCGTCTCAGGGCCGCATGTCGTCGTGCACGCGGAGGCTGGACAGCTCGATGCGGCCATCCAGCTCCCAGTAGTGGAGCCGTCGCGCCGACGGCCTGCCCTTCTGGAGCGCGACCCGCCAGCAGAGGGCGCCATCGTCCCGCTGCCGTTGCGGGTCACTGGCCCCGGGGCCGGTTCGCAGCGGGTGTGGGTCGCGAGCAGGCACGCTCGCGGCCAGGCCGGTGAGCACTTCTACGACGACGGCGAGCACCTTGCTGCGTGGGACTCCCTCGAGGGCTTCGAGCGTGCTGAGGAACTCGGGCCCGAGGCGGAACTGGGCGAGCGGCTGCTCCTCCAGCTCCGAGAGCGAGTATCGGGTCAGCCACGCCTCGTAGACGTCGAGGCGGAACTGGCGCTCGGGCTCCAGTGGTGCCGAGTCCGCGTTCTCCGCCGGGCGTGCGGCCGATCGTTTGGCCTTGCTCGCGCTCTGCAGTCGACTGCGGAGCTGCGTCTTCTGACGTGCGACCTGCTCCCTGAGCCGCTGGACTTCGTCACGGTGTTCCAGGACGGCGCGCCGCAGGTCGGCGACCTCCCGCTCGGCTGGCGCGACGCGGGCGGTTGCGTCGAGCAGCTTGCGTTCCAGGTGTTTGACCTTCGCGTTGGCCGTGTCGAGGGTCAGGCTGAGATCGCGAACGGCACCGCGGGGCGTCGGCGGAGCGGGCAGCACCGGCGTCGGCGTGGGTGCGCTAACCCTCGACGCCACGGCGGTGACCGGGTCCGGCGCGGGTGTGATGGCCAGCGCCTCGATCACCGGCGGCACCAGCCATGGTGGCCCACCGGCAAGGAGTGTCGGCGCCGGAAGCGGCTCGTCGTCCTCGTCGACGTCGTCGAGGCGGAGCGCGAGTCCCTCCGCGCCGGCGTGCATCACTCGGGCGACGACGACCTCGCCGACGCTGAACAGGTCGTCGAGGGAGTCCTGCGGATTGCCCGTCACCCGCCCCTTATGCACCGGCAGCACGACGTCGGGGTGCAGCGCGAGGTGCACGACGTCCGGCCGGACCTCACGGACCAGGGCGAGCACGACGTCGTTGGGCAGGTAGTGCGCGACGGCGTCCGGGCCCTTGCGGAGCATGCCGGTGACGTCGAGGCGGCGCGACTTGGGGCCGAACTCGCCGCGGACGGTCATGCCCCGAGCCAGGAGGCGGTCCACCGGGACGTCGGGCGCCGTGAGCTCTTGCCAGATGGTCGCGAGGTTGCCGTCCTCCAGCTGGACGAGACCGCGGGAGGGTGCCACGACCTGCTTGAGGACACCCGCCGCGGGGACCGTCGGCGTGCGTTCCGGGGCGACCAGGCCGGCGTCGTGCGCCATCCGGAGCGCGTCGCTGATCAAGGTGTCTGTCGAGCGTTTGCCCTCGGCTGCGTCGTAGGCGAAGCGGAGTGGTGAGGCGTAAGGGTTGGTGGTCCAGGCGAGATCCACCGAGTAGACCCGCCCGGCACCGCCGTACACCTGGGTCATGTCCGGCATGAGCTCGGAGAACCGCCAAGAGGATGCGTCGGTGGGGAGGACGACGACCTCGGCCAGGTCCTTGACGGCCTCGGTGATGGCGGAGGCGTCGATCCACGGCTCGGCCTCGCCGCTCGGGATGGATACGACGACGACGGGGCGGGTGCGGGCGGGGTCGAGGAGGTGCGTGGCCAGGTCCGCCGCCTCGTCCGGCGTGGTGATCCGGCGTGGGCCGGTCGCGGGCCTGATGGGGGCGCTGGTCGCCGTGGTCGGTGCTGCGCCCTTGTCGCCCGCGGCCACCGTGCCGGGCTCCGTGGTCGTCGTTGCGCGCCGCAGCGCCTCACGATGGCGCTTCCGGCTCGGCATGAGACCTCCGATCGCCGCTCTCAGGCTCAGGGTTCTGGACCGAGGGTCCCACCGACTGGCGACACGCGCTGGCCGGCCGGGCTCGATCTGAGGTAGCTCCAGACAGCCGCGCACTGTGGCTCGGTGCGCCCCGCGCGCGACGAGTGCCACTCGATCGGAGCCAGCTTCCGGCGCCTTCCGACGAAGCTCGAAGGCATGGCCGTCCGCTACGCACGCTTCGTGCGCAGCACGCTCACGCCCGCCGAGCAGGCAGAGGTCGACGTCGTCGACGGCATCGCGGCACGGCTCGAGGAGTACCTGGCCGGCCACACCCTGGAGATCGACGGCGTCCACGTGTTCCGGGCCTCGAGCGCGAAGGTGCAGGACGTCGTCGGGGGGCTGCTGCGCGAGGTGGGCTTCCGCGAGGAGGTCGTGCACACCCCGCCGGCGGGCTTCGTCACGCGGTCCCGCGCGGATTTCGCCTACCGGCTCGGCGAGGGGCGTGGGGTCATCGCGGAGATCGAGCGCGGCGGCACGACGACGAACAACCACGACCTGAAGGACTTCTGGAAAGTGCACATCGCGGCCGACGCACACCACCTGTTCCTGGTCGTGCCGATGGCGAACTGGAAGGGGAACGGCGCCGCGCACGAGCGGCCGTTCCACCAGGTGTCGGGGCGGATCGCGGCGTTCTTCGGGGATCCGAGGCGCGAGGTGGACGTGCTGAGCGCGCACGTGTTCGGGTACGGGAGCGAGACGCCGCTGGGCACGGCTCCTGCGACGCCGGCCGTGTGACGTCGCATGTTGCGCGGTTCGGCCCCCGCAGGTAGCCGCGCAGGTTCCCTGCCCGGACCGACGACTCAGCTCGCGGACGCGGTCTTCAGCGCCGCGCTGAGTCGCTGAGCCCGCACACCGCGGATCAGTCGTGCGAGCTCGGGGACCACTCGCGGCTCCTCGTCGAGTGCTGCGTCGATTTGTGCCATCTCAGTCGGCGTGAGCAGCAGCAGGCGCTCCTCGACCAGGACCGCGCGCGCTCGCTCCATCGCTGCGCCGAGCACGAAGGACGTGACGTCCTGCTGCTGCGCACTTGCGGCTTCGCGGATGGACTCGAGCGCGTCGGGCGAGATTCGCATGTTCAGGCGCGCGGAACGGTCAGGGGTCTTGATGGGGTTCATGGCTTGCCTCCGTACGGTCACTGTATGTACAGAGTGCGTACGAGGTCAACCTGGATCGGTGAAGGTCGCGCGAACGTCCTTGGTTGCCTCTCTCAGGCCTTCTCCGGCGCGACGCCGCGGAACCCGTCCGCCGGGAACCTCTCCCGCGCGGCGGCCTGCTTCGCCCGAGCGGCCGCCATCACGTCGATCCCCAGCTCGTCGGCCAGCCGCAGCAGGTAGAGGAGGACGTCGGCGACCTCCTCGCCCACCCGCACCCGGTGGCCGGGCTCGGCGGCCCACGTCGCCGCCTCCTCCGCCGGCACCCACTGGAACAGCTCCGCCAGCTCCCCGACCTCGCCGACCAGCGCCAGGATCAGCGACTTCGGGTCGTGGAACTGCTTCCAGTCGCGTTCCTCGCTGAACTCGCGCATCAGGCGGGTCAGCTCGTCCAGCTGGGGCTCCGGCGTCGTGCTCACGGCGCATCGCCTTCGGTCGCGCTGACGGGCCAGGCGGTCAGCAGGTCCTCAGGTGTGAGAGTGCGAAGGTCTGCGACCTGGTTCCCGGAGCGGGAGACGGCGAGCAGCGCGGTGTCTGCGTGGCCGGGCTGGTGTTCGTTCCCCTGGGGTTCGCGGGTGGCACGGCTGCCTTCGTCCGACGGAGCTCTTCCTCGGCTCAAGCCCAGGCGGTACCCGCTGACTACCGATCCAACGGTGGCGAGTCCCAGACGTTCACGTGGCTCACGCCTGCCATGTCGACGAAGGAAATGGTGGCGGTGATCCCACGCATGCTCCCGGCATCGGCGGGGACCAGCAGCTCGCGCCGCCAGCGTCTCCTCGACCCGCCCACGAGTACCGCGATCCCGAGGTTGAGCGAGCGCGCTGGAGGTTCGACGCTGTGGTCGCGATGGACGCGCTGGACGTCGCAGGGGAAGTGCACGTCGATCTCGACATTGCGGATCGGGAGCCGTCCGGGGTTGTCCGCCACGATGGTGTAGACCCACGTAGCCGACCCGTCGTCGTTGGGCCGGTCGGGCTTGTACTTGGGCCACCATGCGACAGCGACGCCGCGAAGCTCGAACTCGCGGGCCCCGGCTTGCTGCTGTCGCTGCAGCCGGATCTGCCATCCGGCGAAGAACACCGCACCGGCAGCGATGAGCGCGGATGCCCAGCCGGCCAGGTCACCAAGCTCCACGATCGCCTCCTAGGGATGAAACGCTCGTGCCCCCGAGAGGGGGCTCGGACCGTTCACTCGGCGGCCTTGCGCCGCCGGTACTCCTCCCGCACCTCGTGCAGCCGTCGTCCGTCCTCGAGGAACCAGAAGGTCCAGCCGTTCGTGGCGCGATCCTGTACATGGCGGCCGGCTCCCGACGGTGTCGAGAAGGTGGCTCCTCCGACGCGCAACTGCCCGTCGGGGAGGACGACTGCCCGCGCTCGGGAGTGGTCGCCGGTGCGCGCGGTCAGCACCGTGCCCGCCTCCAGGAGCCCAGTCGCGACGAGGTCGCGGAACTCCACCCACGTCGGTTCGGGCCTGCCCGCATCGCGAACGGTCCCGACGTGCCCGTCAGGCACGGGCCAGGTCGCGAGCAATGCCTCAACCACGAGCGCGGTGCGCTGGTCGATCAACGCCTCGTCCCAGTCCTCCTCGCCGTGTTCCCGAATCCACCTGTTCATCAAGATCACATCGTGCTTGGTCAGGTGGCGGAGCTTCCCGCTGCGGCCCGCCCACCGTCCGTTCGACACGGTTGAGTTGAGTGCGGACGTCAGGAGGGTCAGGTTCCCCAGGCGATGGAGGTGCTCCTCGCGGTCGATCCGCGCCGCAAGGTCGGCGACAGGCCAGTTCGGCTTCCACTGCTGCGGAAGGAGGTGCTCGATGTGCAGCTGTCCTCGCCGCACGCGAGAGTCGGAGTAGGCGCTTCCTAGTCTCGTGAACCCCCGCTCATGGTCCTCGGCGGCTTCGAGGAACATCCGAAGGCGCGACCGCGGGTACCGCCGATATGCCGGCAGGTCGGTGAGGGTCCTGCGGATCTCGTCATCGCCCGGCCAGTAGGTGCTCATGCGGTCCTGGCGGGCGAGGTAGGCGGTCACGCGATCGCCCAGCAGGGTCGGGTCGGTGCCGCGGTGGGTGGCGATGGTGTCAGCGATGACCCGTCCGTGATCCGCGGCGACGAGACGCAGGAGGGATCTGCGCATCAGCCAGCTCTCGACAGTCGCGACGACGGCGTGCACCGCGTCAGGCGGAACCGGTCGTTCAGGGTCGTGCAGCCAGAGCAGGATCGGCTTGATCGCCTCGCTGCCCGCCGCCTGCGTCCGGTACACGACCAGCTCAACGCGATCGAGGTCGCCGTCCGGCAGCTCGGCTCGTTCGATCCATGCCTGGTAGGTGCGCGCCAGCCGGTTGATCCCCGGGAGCAGCTCGCCCACGGTGCGTTCCGTCTCGTGCTCAATGAAGTGCTTGAACCGCGTGAACGTCGCCCGAGGTCCGATCTCCTCACCGGTCTGCGCGATGAGCCACTGGTTGAAGAACAGCGAGCTGCGTGAGACGAAGTAGCGGCCGACGCTGATCTCCTTCTCCCAGAAGGGCTGCTCGAAGAACCGCCAGTGATCGTTGTAGGCCCGTTCGGTCTCCACGCCTTCAGCAGCCAGGCGCTGGAACACGAAGTTCTTGATGAGGTCCGCGGCCGTCAAGGGTGTGCCGCGGGCGTTGAGTGTCTCGAAGATCGCCTGGGAGTCCTCGGAGGCGTCGAGGGTGATGGTGACGAGGCGAAGACCCTCCATGAGTGTGGCTGCGAGGCTCTCGGATCGAGCCGCGACGGCGTCGGGACCGTCGTCGTTGACCCAGTCGGCGATGACGTCGGTGAAGTACGCGTGGGCGTGGACGAGGGGGCTTGCGCGGTGGGTGAGGGCCTCGTAGTCGATGGCGCCTCGGCTGCCATGACCTCGTTGTAGGCAGGCCGGTCGCGGTTGGTGGGCCACACCTTGAACCGGTCCTCCGGGTGGTTCCGGAAGTCCTCGGAGTTGTCGGTCAGGGCCGTGAGCCGGCGCGCCATGCGCTCCTGCCCCGCGGACGTCAGGACGGCGTGCGCCGCGTCGAGGACGATCTGCAGAGTGGTGAGGCGCTGCTGGCCGTCGATGATCTCGTGCTGAGGGAGCACCCCCGCGCCTTGGGCGTGGTACTGGAGGACGACCGCGCCGAGGAAGTGGTGGCCGTCGGAGTCAGGTGCCTCGAGACGCCGCTCGGCTTGACGTCGAATGTCGTCCCACAGCGGACGCCACTGCTCATCTTCGCTCCATACGTAGGCCCGCTGGAAGAGCGGCACCAAGAGGCGCTGGGGCAGGTTGAAGATCTTCATGGGTGTCTGGACCAGAGTCTGCACGGCGTTGACCCTTCGATGATGAAGGCAGGAGGCGACGGTTCGGCACGTACGCGGAGCGGGTTGGTCGGCTGGTGTGTGCATCGGCAGGCGGGATGCACGTCGTGAGGCGCCGAGGGTGCCGGTCGCCCTAGTTCTCGGTCGCTGCGCTGCCCACGCTCCCGGCCGTTGCGTCAGCCTGCCTTCCCGGCTTCGCGCACCAGCTCGTAGACCATTCGCCGCGCGAGTGCGGTGAAGAACGCGGTCGTGTCGGAATCCTTGAACACGCGCCCGATCAGGTCGGCGTTCGCGTCGTGGCGGTCGAGCACCAGGCCCTCGAAGGCCTTGTCGAACACGTAGCCGAAGTTCTCCTGGGTGTTGGCCCGGGCGGCGCGTCGGATGTGGGGGTCCTCGGCGGCGTATTCGAAGCTCTGCTGGACCCAGACCTTGTCGGCGTCGGTGAGGGTGCCGCCGAGGCGTTCGTTGATGGCGGCGATGATCTGGTCGAGCAGGGCCGTCTCCGGCGTGGCCTGTGGCCCGCGCCCGCCACCGGTGAACCCGGGCAGGAGTCCGTCGCCGTCGCCTCCGCCCAGGGACACGTCGGCGGTCCCGGTGTGCACGATGCGCAGGTGGGACAGGTCCACGGACCCGATGTCGACCCCGGCGTCGTGCGTGCGGGGCAGGCGTTGCAGCAGGGCACGGCCGTACAGGTGGAGGCGTTCGAGCTCGGCGTCGTGGAACGCGATCACCTGGGCGAGGAACGCGTAGGCGCGGGTGTAGCCGCGCAGCGCGGACCGGAACGCCTCGGCGGACTCGGGGTCGTCGGCCAGCAGGGCGACGTACCGGTCCCGGGCGGGATCGGTGGCGTGGTAGAGCCGGGCGTGGGCCACCTCGGCCGACCCGCCGACCTGCAGCAGCGCACTCACGTAGGCGTCCATCTCCGCCTCCACCAGCAGGCCGTAGCCCATCACCTCGGTCTGGGCGGCGTACAGCAGGTTGGGGTCGGTCGGCTCGGCGATGGTCGTCTCGTAGAACGGGCCGAAGGCCTCGGCGATGTCCTCGGCCTCGTTGGCGAAGTCCAGCACGAAGACGTCGTCCTGGGATTTCATCGGGTGGATGCGGTTCAGCCGGGACAGGGTCTGCACGGCCTTGACCCCGTCGAGCTTCTTGTCCACGTACATGGTGGTCAGCAGCGGCTGGTCGTACCCGGTCTGGTACTTCTCCGCCACCACGAGCACGTGGTACTCGCGGTCCTGGAGCGCCGCGCTGGTACCGGCTGCGGCGTCGTCGGCGGCCGTGTACGCGAAGCGTTCGGGCAGCGCGCCCTCCGAGAACCCGTTGAGCATCGGCTCGGTGTAGGCCACGCCGTTGTCGTCGACGGTCCCGGAGAACGCCACCAGCGCGTGCAGCCCCTGGTAGCCCTTGGCCGCGATGTAGTCGCGGATGGCCGCGTGGGTGCGCACCGCGTGCAGCCGTGAGCGGGTCACGACCATGGCCTTGGCCCGCCCACCCATCCGGGCGGCGGTATGGGCGCGGAAGTGCTCGACGATGATCTCCGCCCGCTGCGCCATGTTCGACGGGTGCAGGGAGGCGAATCGGGCCAGCTCCGCCGTGGCCTTGCGCTTGTCCACCGCCCGGTCGGAGGCGTCCGACGACGTCGCCCCGCTCGGGTGGGTGCGCGTCAGCCGGTAGTAGGTGGCGTAGGTCACGTAGTTGCGCAGCACGTCGAGGATGAAGCCCTCCTCGATCGCCTGGCGCATCGAGTACACGTGGAACGGGTGGTACGCGCCGTCCGGCCCGGGCTCGCCGAACAGCTCCAGGGTCTTGGCCTTGGGGGTGGCGGTGAACGCGAAGAAGGACAGGTTCTGGTGGCGGCCGCGCGCCACCGCGGAGGACACCAGCGGGTCGGCGGCGTCCTCGACGGCTTCTGTGACCGCGTCGGCGACCTCCGCGGCCAGCAGCACCGCATCGCCGTCGGCGGACAGCGTCGCCGCCGCCCCCTCGGCGAGCACCTGCTTGAGCGCCTTGGCGGTCTCCCCGGTCTGGGAGGAGTGCGCCTCGTCGACGATCACCGCGAACCGCGACCCGGCCAGCGTGCCCACCGACTCCAGCACGAACGGGAACTTCTGCAGGGTGGTGACGATCACCTGCGCGGTCTGCCCG
>JBBRCL010000037.1:0-29440 GCA_038204895.1 Actinomycetales bacterium
TGGCTCTCGTGGATCAGACCACGGCGCTGGTCCGCACCATCGTGGCGATGGGCCAGGCGCTCGGGATCGACGTGGTCGCCGAGTGCGTCGAGACCCACGAGCAGGCCGACGAGCTGCGGGCCATGGGCTGCACCACAGCACGAGGCTGGCTCTACGCCAAGGCGCAGCCCGCAGTGGATGCAGGCCTCATCCTGGGCACAAGGCTCGCCGAACAGGCCATCAGCGGGGGGCTCGGCGCCTCCGGGAACTAGGCGCGGCCACCGACGCCGGCGCGAGGAGGGCGGCATGCCCGCGCGGCGGGACGCGTGGGCTGTCGGCTCGAGGCGACATGATGTGCCGGTGAGCGAGGACGATCTTCTCCCCGGCCAGGAGCCCCACCTCGTGCAGGCGGCTCCGCCCGCTGACCTGCACCCGGACGACCTCGGGCTGGACGAGGCCACCGCCCGGCACCGCTGGACGGAGCTGGCGGACGAGATCCGTGAGCACCAGTTCGCCTACTACGTGCGGGACGCCCCGACCGTCAGCGACGCCGAGTACGACGTCCTGCTGCGGCGCCTGGCCGCCCTGGAGGACCACTACCTCGGGTACGGCCTGCGCACGCCCGAGTCGCCGACCCAGCTGGTCGGCGGCACGTTCTCCACCGAGTTCGCCGCGGTGGACCACGTGGAGCGGATGCTCAGCCTGGACAACGCCTTCTCCGTCGACGACGTCGCGGCCTGGGCGCAGCGGGTCCGTCGGGACCTCGAGGGGGCGGGGGAGCCGCACTACCTGTGCGAGCTGAAGATCGACGGCCTGGCGATCGCGCTGCTGTACGAGAAGGGCCGGCTGGTCCGCGCCGCCACCCGGGGCGACGGGCGTACGGGGGAGGACGTCACGCTCAACGTGCGCACCATCGAGGGAGTCCCGCAGACCCTCGCCGGGGACGACCACCCCGAGGTCATCGAGGTGCGCGGTGAGGTGTTCCTGCCGGTGGAGGGCTTCCTCGCGCTCAACGAGGCGCAGGTGGCCGCCGGCAAGGCGCCGTTCGCCAACCCCCGCAACTCCGCCGCCGGTTCGCTGCGCCAGAAGGATCCGCGCGTGACGGCGTCGCGCCCGCTGCGGATGCTCTGTCACGGGATCGGCGCCCTGCGCTGGGCGGGCCACGAGGAGGCCACCGCCCGCCAGTCCGAGACCTACGACCTGCTGGCCGCCTGGGGCCTGCCGGTCTCCGCCCGCACCCGCGTGGTCGACGACCTGGCCGGCATCCAGGAGATGATCGACTTCTACGGCGAGCACCGGCACGACGTCGAGCACGAGATCGACGGCATCGTGATCAAGGTGGACGAGGTCGCGCTGCAGCGCCGGCTCGGGTCCACCAGCCGGGCGCCGCGCTGGGCGATCGCCTTCAAGTACCCGCCGGAGGAGGTCAACACCAAGCTCCTGGACATCCGGGTCAGCGTCGGCCGGACCGGTCGGGTGACCCCGTACGGGGTGATGCAGCCGGCCAAGGTCGCGGGCTCGACAGTTGAGATGGCGACCCTGCACAACGCCAGCGAGGTCAAGCGCAAGGGCGTGCTGATCGGGGACACCGTCGTGCTGCGCAAGGCCGGTGACGTGATCCCGGAGATCGTCGGACCGGTCGTGGCCCTCCGGGACGGCACCGAGCGCGAGTTCGAGATGCCGACGCACTGCCCGTCGTGCGGGACGCCGCTCGCGCCCGCCAAGGAGGGTGACGTCGACATCCGCTGCCCCAACGCGCGGTCATGCCCCGCCCAGCTGCGCGAGCGGTTGGCGCACATCGCGGGGCGCGGGGCGCTCGACATCGAGACGATGGGGTGGGAGGCGGCCACGAGCCTGCTGGAGGCCGGGGTCGTCCGCTACGAGGCCGACCTGTTCGCCCTGGATGCTGACGCCCTGCGTCAGGTCGGGCTGTTCGTCCTGTCCACCGACTCCAAGGTCAAGGGCCGGGTCCGCGCGGCCGGCGACCTCAACGCGACCGGCGAGGCGCTCCTGGCGAACCTGGAGAAGGCCAAGGCTCAGCCGCTGTGGCGGGTGCTCGTGGCCCTGTCGATCAGGCACGTCGGTCCGACGGCGGCCCGCGCGCTGGCGACCGGCTTCGGCTCGATGGTGGCCATCCGGGCGGCGAGCGAGGCTGAGCTGGCCGCCGTCGAGGGCGTGGGCCCGACCATCGCGACCGCCATCGGCGACTGGTTCGCCGAGGACTGGCACGCCGAGATCGTTGACCGCTGGACTGCGGCCGGCGTGCGGATGGCCGATCAGCGCGACGAGTCCGTGCCCCGCACGCTCGAGGGGCTGACCGTGGTGGTGACCGGGTCGCTGGTGGAGTTCTCCCGGGACGGGGCGAAGGAGGCGATCATCGCCCGCGGCGGCAAGTCGGCCGGCAGCGTGTCGAAGAAGACCGACTTCGTGGTGGTGGGGGAGAACGCCGGGTCGAAGGAGGGGAAGGCGCGCGAGCTGGGGCTCCGGATCCTGGACGAGGCCGCGTTCGTCCGGCTGCTCGAGGGCGGTCCGGATGCGCTCGACGGCGACGCCGCCGGTCGCGGTACGGGCGAGGAGGACGAGGAATGACCCTGATCGTTCGCGTCGCCGAGCCGGCGGACCTGGAGCGGGTCGGCCAGCTCACCGCGCACGCGTACCTCGCCGACGACCTGATCAGCCCCGACCACCACTACCTCGGCGAGCTGCGGGACGCCGTCACCCGGGCGGACCAGGCGACGGTGCTGGTGGCCGTCGAGGGCGATGAGCTGCTGGGCACCATCACGCTGGCCGAGTACGGCTCGCCCTACGCGGAGATCGCCGAGCCGGGCGAGCACGAGCTGCGGATGCTCGCCGTCGACCCGGCGGCCCGCGGCCGCGGCATCGGCGAGACGCTGATACGAGCGGCGATCGAGCGCGGGATCGGCTGGGGCGCCCACCACGTGGTGCTCTCCACGATGCCCGCGATGACGACGGCTCAGCGGATGTACGAACGCCTCGGACTGCAGCGGGTTCCCGAGCGTGACTGGGGCGTGGACGACCACCACATGCTCGTGTACGCCGCAGGTGGCTGAGTGCGTCCCGCCGGGCGTCGCGGTCGAGGTCGACACCTGGCGTCCGGTGGAGGTGGCCGACGTCGACGGCTGGCAGCTCGGCTTCTCCGGTGGGTTCACCAGCCGGGCGAACAGCGTCGTCCCGCTCGCCGAGCCGCCCGACCTCGACGCCGCGATCGGCAGAGTCGAGGCGTTCTACTCCCAGCGCGGCGTCCCGGCCCGGTTCCGGGTCGGGCGGGAGGCGCGTCCGGTCGGCCTTGACGGTGTTCTGGCGGCGCGCGGGTACCGCCTGGTGGCGACGACGCGGGTGCTCGCCCTCGCCGCCCTGCCCGCGCAGGCCGAGCCGTCGGCCGCGTCCATCGAGATGGCCGACGAGGTGGCCGACGAGCCGGACGACGACTGGCTCTCCGGGTGGCTCGACGTCAAGGCGAGCGGCACGGTCGATCCCGGTCTGGCCCGTGCGGTGGTCACCGGGCCCGCGGCCGACTACCTGACCACACGGGACGACGACGCCGTCGTCGGCGTGATCCGCGCCGGCTACTCCGGCGACTGGGTCGGTCTGTCCTGCTTGATGGTCGCCCAGCGCGCCCGACGCCGTGGCCTGGCCCGCGTGCTCACGCTCGCCGCCATGGTGATCGCGGCCGAGCGCGGGGCACGGCGCGCCTTTCTCCAGGTCGAGGCCGGCAACCACGCAGCGCTCGCGCTCTACCACCGTCTCGGCTTCGTCGACGTCGACACCTACCACTACCGGGAGCGCTGAGCCCGCGGGTCAGCAGCAACGCCGCCGACGGCGGAGCGCGCAGGCGCCGGCGACCCCGGCGCCCAGCCACAGCCACAGGTTCACCTTGGCGAAGGCGCCGCCCGGGTCGTACGGGCCGGGCAGAACCGCCGTCGGGGTGACCGCCAGCACGGGGAACGCGTCAGCGAGCCGGTCCACCTCGTCGTCGTCCATCTGGGCCGTGTCACCGAGGGTGAGCTGGCCGACCGTGCCGAGCGCAGCCATCACGGCGCGGAAGGCCTCCCGCCGGGCGACCCCCGTGAGCTCCTCCGCCGTCCCAGCGAACACCGCGCCCGGTAGGGCGATCTCCACCGTCGGGTTGGCCAGCGCGTTGCGGAACCAGTGCGCGTCCCGGCCGTAGCCGGCGATCATCGCCACGCGGCCGTCGACCACCGCGTAGCCCAGCGGCGCCTCACGGACCAGGCCGCTCTTCCGGCCGACCGTCCGCAGCACGAGGATGGAACCGCTGACGGGTGTGCAGAGCAAGGGTCCCGCTCCCACCCGGATCATCGGACCCGCAACGTATCGGTTCAGGACCCGGAACCCGCGGCGCAGCGGTTCGAGGAGCGCGGACATGGTCGGGCCGTAGGGCAGGTCGGCAGTGGTCATGCCGCCAACCGTGGCCCGACGACGGCCGTTCGCCAAGGGCCCTTCGTCACTCTGTCGACCGATTCCCGGCATCCCGACCTGCCGGTCCGCCGGGCACCCGTCAGACTGGGGGCATGATCTCCCAGCCTCGTGCCGAGGCGCTCCGCGATGCCGGCCTGCGGTGGACGCCTGCTCCAGGCGACCGCTTCGTCATCCCGCAGCCCGCTCTCAGCGGCGAGGTCTTCACGTTGAGCGAGATGACCATCGAGGCTCGTGAGTACCCGACCGGCACCGTCCTCAGCTTCAACGGGACCACGGAGTGGGCGCTGGACTCCGTTGCCAAGGAGGAGGCGCTCTGGCTTCCGCGCGAGGACCAGCTCCGCGAACTCCTCGGCCGGGCGTTCGTCTCGCTGCGGCGGGGGGAGGGTGACGGTCGTGAGCCCAGCCACACGGTCAGCACCCGCGGGCCGGGCGGGGAGCAGGAGTTCACGGCGCGGATCGCTGAGGACGCCTACGCCGACGCCCTGCTGGCCCTGGTCGCCCACGCGATGGATGACGCGCGGGTGTGACGCGCAGGTCTGAGGGGCCCGACGGCGAAACCGGCCGGACACAGCCCGACACTAGACTCGGGCCCATGCCCACCATCTCCCGCGAGGAGGTCGCGCGCCTGGCCGGCCTCGCGCGGATCGACCTGACCGACTCCGAGCTGACCCGGCTGGCCGGCGAGCTCGACATCATCGTGCAGGCGGTCGCGACGGTCAGCGCGGTCGCCACCGACGACGTGCCGGCCACGAGCCACCCGATGCCCCTGAGCAACGTGCTGCGCGAGGACGCGGCGAGCGAGCCGCTCCCGGTGCTGGATGCCCTTGCCGCGGCCCCGGCCACCGAGGGCGGCCGGTTCGCCGTCCCGCAGATCCTCGAGGAGGACTGATGAGCGATCTGATTCGGCGCAGCGCCGCCGACCTGGCCACCGCCCTGCAGTCCGGTGAGGTGAGCAGCGTCGAGGTGACCCAGGCGCACCTGGACCGGATCGCCGCGGTCGACGGCTTGGTGCACGCCTTCCTGCACGTCTGCACGGACGAGGCGCTGGCCGTCGCACGCGACGTCGACGCCCGCCGGTCCGCCGGCGAGGAGCTGCACCCGCTGGCCGGTGTGCCGATCGCGGTCAAGGACGTGGTCGTGACCAAGGGGATCCCGAGCACAGCGGGGTCCAAGATCCTGCAGGGCTGGATCCCGCCGTACGACGCCACGTTGGTGGAGCGGCTCAAGGCCGCCGGCATGCCGATCCTCGGCAAGACCAACATGGACGAGTTCGCCATGGGCTCCTCCACCGAGCACTCGGCCTACGGGAACACCCACAACCCCTGGGACCTCGACCGGATCCCCGGTGGCTCCGGTGGCGGCAGCGCAGCCGCCGTCGCCGCTTTCGAGGCTCCGCTGGCGATCGGCACCGACACCGGTGGCTCCATCCGCCAGCCGGCGGCCGTCACCGGGACCGTCGGGACCAAACCGACGTACGGCGGCGTCTCGCGCTACGGGCTGATCGCGCTCGCGTCCAGCCTTGACCAGGCGGGACCGGTCAGCCGCACCGTGCTCGACGCCGCGCTGCTGCACGAGGTGATCGGCGGGCACGACCCACGCGACTCCACCTCGCTGACCGACCCCCTGCCCGACCTGGTCGGCGCAGCTCGGCTCGGAGCCACCGGCGACCTGACCGGGGTGCGGATCGGCGTCGTGCACGAGCTGAACGGCGAGGGCTACCAGGCCGGCGTCCGGGCCCGGTTCGAGGAGGCCCTCGACCTGCTCCGCGGCGCCGGGGCCGAGGTGGTCGAGGTCGGCTGCCCGCACTTCGTGCACGCCCTTGCCGCGTACTACCTGATCCTGCCGAGCGAGGCGTCCAGCAACCTGGCCCGCTTCGACGGCATGCGGTACGGGCTGCGGGTGGAACCGAGCGACGGCCCGGTGACCGCCGAGCGCGTGATGGGCGCCACCCGTGGCGCCGGGTTCGGCGACGAGGTCAAGCGCCGGATCATCCTTGGCACCTACGCCCTCTCGGCCGGGTACTACGACGCCTACTACGGCAGCGCCCAGAAGGTGCGCACGCTGGTCCAGCGCGACTTCGCTGCGGCGTTCGACCAGGCGGACGTCCTGGTGTCGCCGACGGCTCCCACCACAGCCTTCAGGCTGGGGGAGAAGCTGGACGACCCGATGGCGATGTACCTCAACGACGTCGCCACCATCCCGGCGAACCTCGCCGGCGTCCCGGGTCTCTCCCTGCCGTCCGGTCTTGACCAGGGTCTGCCGGTGGGGTTCCAGGTGCTCGCACCGGCCCGGGCCGACGATCGGCTGTACCGGGTGGGCGCCGCTCTGGAAATGCTGCTCGAGCAGCAGTGGGGCGGGCCCCTGCTGGCACAGGCCCCCGAGCTGGAGGTGACCGCATGAGCACGGCCCCCGACCTGGTCGACTACGACGACGCCGTCGCGCGCTACGACCCGGTGATCGGCATCGAGGTGCACGTCGAGCTCGGCACAGTCAGCAAGATGTTCGACGGTGCCCCCACCGTGTTCGGCGCACCGCCGAACACCCAGGTCACGCCCGTCTCGCTGGGACTGCCCGGGTCGCTCCCGGTGGTCAACCGGACGGCCGTCGAGTCGGCGATCCTGATCGGTCTTGCGCTGAACTGCCAGATCGCCGAGGTCTGCCGGTTCGCACGGAAGAACTACTTCTACCCCGACGTGCCGAAGAACTTCCAGATCTCCCAGTACGACGAGCCGATCGCCTTCGACGGCTGGGTGGACGTCGAGCTCGAGGACGGCACCGTGCTGCGGGTGGAGATCGAGCGTGCCCACATGGAGGAGGACGCCGGCAAGAACACCCACGTCGGCGGCGCCACCGGGCGCATCCACGGTGCGGAGTACTCGCTGGTGGACTACAACCGTGCGGGGATCCCCTTGGTGGAGATCGTCACCAGGCCCATCGCCGGCGTCGGCGAGCGGGCCCCCGAGGTGGCGCGGGCCTACGTGCAGACGCTGCGCGACATCTTCCGCGGCCTCGGTGTCTCCGAGGCCCGGATGGAGCGTGGCAACGTCCGCGCCGACGTGAACCTCTCGCTTCGCCCCTCGCCCGACGCCCCGCTGGGCACCCGGACCGAGACCAAGAACGTGAACAGCTTCCGCTCCGTCGAGCGGGCCGTGCGCTACGAGATCTGCCGGCAGGCCGCGGTGCTGGACGCCGGCGTGACGGTGATCCAGGAGACCCGGCACTGGCACGAGGACACCGGGACCACCACCTCCGGGCGCGTGAAGTCCGACGCCGAGGACTACCGGTACTTCCCTGAGCCGGACCTGGTGCCGCTGGCCCCGAGCCGGGAGTGGGTGGAGGAGCTGCGTGCCCGCCTGCCGGAGATGCCGGTCGTGCGGTGGCATCGGCTGCAGACCGAGTGGGGCTACTCCGACCCGGAGATGCGCGACGTCGTGAACGCGGGCGCGGTGGAGCTGATCGAGACCACTGTCGCCGCGGGGGCCACGCCTGCCGCCGCCCGGAAGTGGTGGATGGGCGAGCTGGCCCGGACGGCCAACACCGAGGGCGTCGACCTCGGCGCCCTGTCGGTCACTCCCGAGCAGATCGGCGAGCTGCAGCGCCTGGTGGACTCCGGGCGTCTGAACGACCAGCTGGCCCGTCAGGTCCTCGCCGGTGTCCTGGCGGGAGAGGGCTCGCCCCAGGAGGTCGCGGCCGCTCGCGGCCTTGGCGTCGTGTCCGACGACGGTGCGTTGCTGGCTGCGGTCGACGAGGCCCTCGCGGCTCAGCCGGACGTCGCAGCAAAGGTGCGCGCCGGCAACCTCGGGCCGGTGGGCTCGATCATCGGCGCGGTGATGAAGGCCACCCGCGGCCAGGCCGATGCCGGCCGCGTCCGTGAGCTGGTCATCGAGCGGATCAACCAGGGCTGACCAACCAGGGCCGACCAACCAGGGCCGACCAACCCGGAGGCAAGCATGGACACGCCCGTACTGAGTGGCGAGCTGGTCGTCCTGCGTCCCATCCGTGCGGACGACGCCGATTCCATGTGGGACATGGTCAACGACCCCGAGGGCACGCGCCTGACCGGGACGCCCGCAACCCTCGCCCGGGAACAGGTCGACACCTGGTGCGCCACCGTCGCCGACCGGGAGGGCCGCCAGGACTGGGCCATCACGCGCGGCACCGATGAGTACCTGGGCGAGATCGTGCTCAACGACATCGACCCGCACGACTCCAACGCCAACCTGCGCCTCGCACTGCGCCCCGGGCACCGGGGTCGCGGGTTCGGCAGCGAGGCCATCCAGCTGGTCCTGGCGCACGCGTTCGACGAGGCTGGCCTCGGCCTGCACCGGGTCTCGCTCGACGTGCTGAGCATCAACCCGCGGGCCCGGATGCTCTACGAGAGCCTCGGCTTCGTTGTCGAGGGGCGCCTCCGCGAGAGTCACCGGGACGGCGACTTCTGGTGCGACGCGACAGTGATGGCGATCCTTGAGGACGACTACCGGGCCGGGCAGAACCCGCCGGCCTGAGGCCGTCGGCGCACGAGCGACGGCCCGACGAGCGACGGCCCGACGAGTGACCGCCCTGACAACGGGAGAGAATGCCTGGTGCCCACGACGCTGACCATGACCATTGCCGACCCTGAGGTCTTCGAGGGCCTGCGCGAGGTCGGTGTCCCCGACGGCGTGCGCCTGGCGCTGTGGGACATCGCCGAGCGGCCGGAGCTCGACGGGGACCTCGACGTCGTCGTCGTGCCGAACTACGGGGCCACCCCCGACCTGCTGCGCAGGGTCGCCGCAGTGCCCGGGCTGCGCCTGGTCCAGCTGCCCAGCGCGGGCTACGAGCACGCTCTCGCCCACATCCCGGAGCACGTGACGGTCTGCAACGGCCGCGGTGTGCACGACGCCGGGACGGCCGAGCTCGCGCTCGCCCTCACGTTGGCCTCCCAGCGCGGCATCGGCGACGCCGTCCTTGACATGGCCGACGGGCTGTGGCGGCCGGTGCTGCGTTCGTCGCTGGCCGACCGGCGGGTGATGGTCCTGGGGTACGGGTCGATCGGCGCGGCCGTCGGCCGACGCCTTGAGGCATTCGAGGCGGACGTCGTACGGGTGGCACGGACGGCGCGTAAGGCGCCGGAAGGCCACGTGCACGGGATCGACGAGGTCTACGGGCTGCTGGGCGGCGTCGACGTGGTCATCGCGGTCCTGCCGCTCACCGAGCAGACCGATCGGCTGGTCGATGCCCGGATGCTTGCGGCGCTGCCGGACGGCGCGCTCGTGGTCAACGTCGGCCGCGGTCGGGTGGTGGACACCGCCGCGCTGCTGGCCGAGCTCCAGGCGGGCCGGCTGCGGGCGGCCCTCGACGTGACCGACCCGGAGCCGTTGCCGGCCGACCACCAGCTGTGGCAGGCGCCGAACACGGTGATCACCCCGCACGTCGGGGGCTACACGGACGCGACGACGCCACGCCTGGTGGACCTGCTGCGTCGTCAGCTCGAGGCGTTGATGGCGGGTCGCGAGCCGCTCAACGTGGTGCGTGCCGGGCTCAGCGGATGGACCGGCACGACGCGCGCTCGATGAGCTCGGTCGGCAGGGTGACGTGCGTCCCGCCCTCTGATGCGCCGTCCATCATCGCGATGAGCAGGCCGATCGCCTCCGAGCCCATCTGCTGGATGGGCTGGGCGATGGTGGTCAGCGGCGGGGAGGTCAGGGCCGACTCGGGGACGTTGTCGAAGCCGATCACGGAGAGGTCCTCCGGCACGGAGAGGCTGAGCGACCGCGCGACCTCCATCGTTCGGATCGCCGAGAGGTCGTTCGCGGCGAAGACGGCCGTCGGGCGGTGCGCCATGGTGAGCAGGTGGTGGGCCGGCTGGTCCGCCGTCTCCGGGCGGTAGCCGCCGACCCGCATCAGGCCCGGGTCCACCGGGATCCCGGCACCCACCAGCGCCGCCCGGTAACCCTCCTCGCGCAGCCGCGCGGACTCCAGGTCCGGGCGTCCGCCGAGGAAGCCGATCCGGGTGTGCCCGAGCCGGATCAGGTACTGGGTGGCCACGAGGGCCCCGCGCATGTTGTCCGAGTCGACGGTGGTCAGGCCGGAGCGTCCGCGGTGCGGGTCGACGGCCACCACCGGGATGCCTGGGTGGAGGTCCACCACGGTGGGCGTGACGATGATGGCTCCGTCGATCAGGGTTCCGCTGAGCCGGGACAGGTACCGCCGCTCCCAGCCGACGCTGCCGCCGTGGCGGCCGCCGCCGGAGTAGGCGAGCAGCTCGTAGCCGGTATCGGCGATCGCCTTCGACGTCCCCTTGAGCAGCTCGGTGCTGAAGGGCTCGAACTCCGCGACCAGGATCCCGATCACGTTGGTGCGGGCGCTGCGCAGGCTCCGGGCCACCAGGCTGGACTCGTAGCCGAGGTCGTCGATGACCTTCTGGACCCGGGCAGACGTCGCGACGGCGACCCCGTAGCGACCGTTGATGACCTTCGAGACCGTGGCGATGGACACGCCCGCCGTGCGCGCCACATCGGTGATGGTCACCCTGCTCTGGCTGTCCACGAGCCTGACCCTACCGTTTCGATAACGATATCGAAAACGATTGACGCCCCCAAAGCGTGCGTGCCAGACTTCTGACGTCCGAGCGTCGACGATGGCCTAAGGAACCCAATCATGGCGAGATTCCGAGCCGGCTCAGCCGTGGCGCTGGGCATCAGCGTGGCCCTGGTGCTGGCCGCCTGCGGCGGAAGCAGTGACGAGCCCGAAGGCAACACGCCCCCCGACACCAGCGAAGGTGACGCGGTCACCCTCACCTGGTGGCACAACTCCAACACCGACCCCGGCATGGGGTACTACGCCGAGGTTGCCTCGGACTTCGAGGCTGACCACCCCGGCGTGACGATCGAGGTCGAGGCCATGCAGCACGAGGACATGGTCACGCAGCTCGAGGCGGCCTTCCAGTCCGGCAACGCGCCTGACATCTACATGGAGCGCGGTGGCGGCGAGCTTCGCACCCACGTCGAGGCTGGCCTGACCCAGGACCTCTCCGACTCGGCTGCCGACACGATCGCGAAGCTGGGCGGCTCTGTGGCCGGCTGGCAGGTCGACGGCAAGACCTACGGGCTGCCGTTCTCGATCGGCGTCGTGGGCTTCTGGTACAACACGCAGATCTGGGCCGACAACGGCCTCGAGCCGCCGGCGACCTGGGACGACTTCTACGCCGCCATCGACACCCTCAAGGCTGCCGGCATCGCGCCGCTGTCCGTGGGTGCTGCCGACGGTTGGCCCCTCGCTCACTACTACTACTACTTCGCGCTGCGCGAGTGCTCGCAGGACGTGCTCACCGACGCGCTGGCCAACTTCAACTTCGAAGACGCGTGCTTCCTCACGGCGGCCGACGACCTCAAGACGTTCGTCGACTCCGAGCCCTTCAACGACGGCTTCCTCGCGACGGTCGCCCAGGCCGGCCCGACCTCCGCATCCGGCCTGCTGGTCAACGGTCAGGTCTCCGCGGAGATGCAGGGACACTGGGAGCCCGGTGTCATGCAGGGCCTGAACGATGGTGTGCCGATGGAGAACCTCAACTGGTTCCCCTTCCCGGCGATCGAGGGTGGCGCGGGCGACCCCGCGGCAGCGATCGGTGGCGGCGACGGTTGGGCCCTCTCGGCCGATGCCCCGCCAGAGGCGTTGGCGTTCATCGAGTACCTGCTCTCCGACGAGGTGCAGATCGGCTTCGCCGAGCTCAACATGGGCCTGCCGACGAACCCTGCCGCAACGAGTGCAGTTGCTGACCCGACGCTCGGCGCGCTCCTTGCGTTCCGCGACGCGGCGCCGTACGTGCAGCTGTACTTCGACACAGCGCTCGGCACCAACGTCGGCAACGCGATGAACGCTGCGGTCGTCAACGTGTTCGCCGGAACGGCTGCGCCGGAAACGATCGTCTCCGACACCCAAGCCGCCGCAGAACTGGAGTGATCGACGTGGCAGACGAAGCGAGCGCCCACCAGGGCGCGACCGCCTCGCCTGCGACGTCACTCGTGACCCGGGCCACCGGCAGCGCAACCGCGCTGTCGGCGGCCCGGTCGAGGGGTGGGCGTCGCGGGATTGGTTCGCGCACGCGCAAGGGCCTTGAGATCGCCTTCTTCGTGACACCGGCGTTCTTGGTGTTCTTTGTGTTCGTGGTGTGGCCGGTCATCAAGGCGATCCAATACTCCCTCTTCAGATGGAAGGGCTACGGCCCGCTCGTCGACTTCGTCGGGCTCAAGAACTTCGTGTACGTGCTGTCCAACGAGGTCTTCCAGGGCGCCCTGGCGAACAACCTCATCATCGTGGTCCTGTCGATCGCGCTGCAGCTACCGCTCGGCCTGGCGATCGCACTGCTCCTCAACCGCCGGATGATGGGTCAGGGACTGCTGCGCACGATCGTCTTCGTGCCGTACGTGCTCTCGGAGGTGATCGCGGGCGTCATCTGGCGCCAGCTGCTCACGGCGAACTACGGGCTCATCGACACGATCCTTGATGCCCTGGGGCTGCCCGGCCCGGTGCAGGGCTTCCTGGGCGACACGAGGTTCGCACTCGGCGCCGTCATGGTGGTGCTCACGTGGAAGTACCTCGGCTTGGCCGTCGTCCTCTTCCTCGCCGGCCTCCAGGGCGTGCCCGACGACCTCTACGAGGCAGCCCAGATCGACGGCGCCACCTACTGGCAGGTGCAGCGCAGGATCGCCATCCCGCTGCTCGGACCGACCGTGCGCATCTGGGTCTTCCTCTCCATGATCGGCTCCATCCAGGTGTTCGACATGGTCTGGATCCTCACCAAGGGGGGCCCCGCCGAGGCGACCAACACGATGGCGACGTTCCTGTACTCCTGGGGCGTGGACCGCAACCTGATCGGTATCGCGTCCGCCGCTTCCGTGGTCCTGTTCGTCGTCGCGCTCGTCTTCGCGCTGACCTACCAGCGCCTCGTCCTGCGTCGCGACGTGATCGGTGACGAGCCCCGCACGATGAAGAAGGTGGCGAAGCCGTGAGCACCGCGACGCTCGACACTCCGGGCGTGAGCAAGCACGCCGCGCGCCGCAAGCGGCGCGGGAACGCCTTCGGGGGCGGCAGCCTGATGGTGTACGGGATCGCTCTGGTGGTGGTTGCCATCACGATCGCGCCGGTGCTCTACGGCGTGATCTCCGGCTTCCGCACCAACACGGACCTGTCGCGCAACCCGTCGGGCTGGCCGGACCCGTGGACCCTCGAGAACTACTTCGGCGTCCTGACCGACGAGCGCTTCTGGGGCTACGCGTTCAACTCGGCGATGGTCGCGATCATCGCGACCGTGATCGTCGTCATCTCAGGTGTCATGGCCGCCTATCCGCTCGCGCGCTACGAGTTCCGCCTGCGCGAGCCGCTGTACATGATCTTCGTGATGGGTCTGCTCTTCCCGGCGGCCGTGGCCGTGATCCCGCTCTTCATCATGATCACCAACGATCTGGACCTCGGCAACACGTGGTGGGGTGTGGCGCTCCCGCAAGCGGCGTTCGCCCTACCCACCACGATCGTCATCCTGCGGCCGTTCCTCAGGGCCATTCCGAAGGAGCTCGAGGAGGCCGCGATGCTCGACGGCGCGTCGCGGATCGGGTTCTTCTGGCGGATCCTGATCCCGCTCTCCGGACCGGGCATGGTCACGGTGGGTGTCCTCACCTTCGTGGGTTCGTGGAACGCGTACCTGCTCCCGCTGCTCCTGCTGCGGGATGACGCCACGAAGACCCTGCCGCTGGGCGTGGCCGACTTCTCCACCCGGTATGCCGCCGACATCGCCGGCATCTTCGCGTACACCTCGCTCGCCATGATCCCGGCTCTGCTCTTCTTCCTGGCGTTGCAGAAGCGGATCGTCAGCGGCCTGCAGGGCGCGGTCAAGGGCTGAGGGACGGGGCCACCTGGGAGGCGCCCGGGGAGCGCGGGTCACCGCGCCCTCCGCGCATCCGTCGTGGGCCCGTGCCACAGTGTCGGGCATGACCGAGAAGCTTCCCGACGCCGTCGTGACCGAGCGCGTCGACCAGCGGCACTGGCGTGTCCTCCTTGGTCGGCTGCATGCGACCTTCGCCACCGGCTCGTTCGCGGGCGGTCTCGCGCTCGTCGAGCGGATCGCGGCCCTCGCCGACGAGGCGGACCACCACCCCGACGTCGACCTCCGCTACTCCCTCGTGCACGTGACCCTGGTGTCGCACGACGCCGACGGTCTCACCGGGCGCGACGTCGCGCTGGCCGGCCGCATCAGCCGGGCCGCCGACGACCTGGGGGTCGCCGGCACGCCGACGGCAGCCCCGGCGGCCCTCGAGGTGGCGATCGACGCCCTGGACATCCCCGCGGTGCGCCCGTTCTGGAAGGCCGTCCTGGCCTACGACGACGAGCGGCCGCCGGCCGAGGACGCCCAGCCGGCGCTGGTGGACCCGGCCGGCATCGGGCCGGCGTTCTGGTTCCAGCAGATGGACGCCCCGCGTCCGCAGCGGAACCGCCTCCACATCGACGTGACGGTCCCGCACGACGTCGCGCAGGTGCGGGTGGCGACGGCGATCGCGGCGGCCGGCCGGCTGGTCAGCGGCATCCGGGCACCGTCGTTCTGGGTGCTCGCCGACGCCGAGGGCAACGAGGCGTGCGTGTGCACCTGGCAGGCCCGGGACTGACCGTGCCTAGACTCCCGGCATGACCTCACGCCCGGACGCGCCCGACATCAAGCCCCGCAGCCGCCAGGTCACGGACGGCCTCGAGGCCACAGCCGCGCGCGGCATGCTGCGCGCGGTGGGGATGGGTGACGGGGACTTCGCGAAACCGCAGATCGGCGTCGCGAGCTCGTGGAACGAGATCACGCCGTGCAACCTGTCGTTGGACCGCCTGGCCAAGGCCGCCAAGAACGGGGTGTACGCGGCCGGTGGGTTCCCGCTGGAGTTCGGCACCATCTCGGTCTCCGACGGCATCTCGATGGGTCACGAGGGCATGCACTTCTCGCTGCCGAGCCGGGACCTCATCGCCGACAGCGTCGAGACCGTCATGCAGGCTGAGTGTCTGGACGGCGTCGTGCTGCTGGCCGGGTGCGACAAGTCCCTGCCGGGGATGCTCATGGCGGCCGCCCGGCTCGACGTCGCGGCGGTGTTCCTCTATGCCGGGTCCATCGCACCGGGCTGGGTCAAGCTCTCCGACGGCACGGAGAAGGAGGTCACGATCATTGATGCCTTCGAGGCCGTCGGGGCGTGCGCTCGTGGCCTGATGAGCCGCGAGGACGTGGACCGCATCGAGCGGGCGATCTGCCCCGGTGAGGGGGCCTGCGGTGGCATGTACACGGCGAACACGATGGCGTCGGTGGCCGAGGCCATCGGTATGTCGCTGCCGGGATCGGCTGCGCCGCCGTCAGCGGACCGGCGCCGGGACGCCTTCGCCCTGCGCTCGGGGGAGGCGGTGGTCAACCTGCTGCGCCTGGGGATCACGGCGCGTCAGATCATGACCAAGGAGGCCTTCGAGAACGCGATCGCCGTGGTGATGGCCTTCGGTGGGTCGACCAACGCGGTTCTGCATTTGCTGGCGATCGCGCACGAGGCGCGGGTGGACCTCACCCTCGACGACTTCGCCCGGGTCGCGGCCCGGGTGCCCCACCTGGGTGACCTCAAGCCGTTCGGCAGGTACGTGATGAACGACATCGACCGGATCGGCGGGGTCCCGGTGGTGATGAAGGCCCTGCTCGACGCCGGGCTGCTGCGCGGCGACTGCCTGACGGTCACCGGGAAGACGGTGGCGGAGAACCTTGCCGACATCGCGCCACCGGACCCCGACGGCAAGATCCTGCGCGCCATGGACAACCCCATCCACCGCACCGGGGGGATCACGATCCTGCGCGGGTCGCTGGCCCCGGAGGGTGCCGTGGTGAAGTCGGCCGGCTTCGACTCCGACGTGTTCGAGGGGATCGCGCGGGTCTTCGACCGGGAGCGGGCGGCCCTCGACGCGCTCGAGGACGGCACCATCCAGGCGGGCGACGCCGTCGTGATCCGCTACGAGGGCCCCAAGGGTGGGCCGGGCATGCGCGAGATGCTGGCGATCACCGGGGCGATCAAGGGTGCCGGTCTCGGCAAGACCGTCCTGCTGCTCACCGACGGGCGGTTCTCCGGCGGGACCACCGGCCTGTGCGTCGGCCACGTCGCGCCGGAGGCGGTCGACGCCGGGCCCATCGCCTTCGTGCGGGACGGTGACCTGGTGCGGCTGAACGTCGCGGACGCGACCCTCGACCTGCTCGTCGACGCTGTGGAGCTCGCCGGCCGGGCGAAGGGTTGGCAGCCACCGGCCCCCCGGTACACCAGGGGAGTGCTGGCCAAGTACGTCAAGCTGGTCGGCTCGGCGTCGAGGGGCGCGGTCCTCGACTGATGGCTGCACTGTCCCGGGTTCACGCACACGGGTCCACATCGCGGATACGTGAACCAGGATGCGAGACGGCGAGAATTGCGCGTGACAACCGGACCCGCGCAGGCGTAGTGTGCCGAGCGTGCAGATGACCCTCCTCGTACCCACCTAGCGCCGGCAGGCCGTCAGGTCTCCGCGCGCACCCCTCGAGAGCCCCTGACGGGCCGAGGGGTTTTTTCATGCCATCCCAGCACCGCGATCCGCACCACCCAGAGCCACCAGGAGTCAACGATGGTCCAGGACACGTATTTGGCACCGCCAGCGGCCGGTCAACCGGCCGCCGAGCCGATGGCGCAGCGCCAGGCCGCAACGGTCACGCCGGGAGACGTGGCACGGGGCGGCGTCGGGCACGGCGAGTCGATCACCGGCGCGCAGTCGATCGTGCGGTCGCTCGAGGCCGCAGGCGCCAAGGTGGTGTTCGGGATCCCCGGTGGGACCATCCTGCCGGCCTACGACCCACTGATGGACTCCACCAAGCTGCGGCACATCCTGGTGCGGCACGAGCAGGGTGCCGGCCACGCGGCCGAGGGTTACGCCTACTCCTCGGGTCAGGTCGGCGTCTGCATGGCCACCTCCGGCCCGGGCGCGACGAACCTGGTGACGGCGCTGGCCGACGCCAACTTGGACTCGGTCCCGGTCGTCGCGATCACCGGACAGGTCGGCGCATCGGTGATCGGGACCGACGCCTTCCAGGAGGCGGACATCGTCGGGATCACCCTGCCGGTCACCAAGCACAGCTTCCTGGTGACCGACCCGGACCAGATCTCCGGCGTCATCGCCCAGGCGTTCCACATCGCCCTGACCGGCCGTCCGGGTCCGGTGCTCGTGGACATCGCCAAGTCCGCGATGCAGCTGAGGACCACCTTCAACTGGCCGGCGCACGTCGACCTGCCCGGCTACCACCCGGTCACCAAGCCGCATGTCAAGCAGATCCGGGAGGCCGCGCGGTTGCTCGCGACCGCGCGTCGTCCGGTGCTGTATGTCGGCGGCGGCGCGGTCCGGTCCGGTGCGGCGGCCGAGCTCCGCAGGCTGGTGGACGCCTGCGGGGCGGCCGTCGTGACCACCCTGATGGCGCGCGGCGTGCTGCCGGACAGCCACCCGCAGCACCTGGGCATGCCGGGCATGCACGGTACGGTGCCCGCGGTCGCCGCACTGCAGAAGGCCGATCTGGTCGTCGCTCTCGGCGCCCGCTTCGACGACCGGGTCACCGGCAAGATCTCCTCCTTCGCCCCGCACGCCACGATCGTGCACGCGGACATCGACCCCGCGGAGATCGGCAAGAACAAGCGCGTGGACGTGCCGATCGTCGGCGACCTCAAGGAGGTCCTCGCCGACCTGCTGCCCGAGCTGGCTCGTGAGCATGCCCAGCACGGCAAGCCGGACCTTGGCGCGTGGTGGCGGCAGCTGGACGAGCTGCGGGAGACGTTCCCGTTGGGCTACACGGCCACCGAGGACGGCCACATGGCGCCCCAGTACGTGATCCAGCGGCTCGGTGAGATCGTCGGTCCGGAGGCGATCTACGTCGCCGGCGTCGGCCAGCACCAGATGTGGGCGTCCCAGTTCATCAACTACCAGCGTCCCGGCCAATGGATCAACTCCGGTGGGCTGGGCACGATGGGCTTCTCGGTGCCGGCTGCCATGGGCGCAAAGGTCGGCGACCCCGCCCGGACGGTCTGGTCGATCGACGGCGACGGCTGCTTCCAGATGACCAACCAGGAGCTGGCCACCTGTGCGATCAACGAGATCCCGATCAAGGTCGCGGTGATCAACAACTCCTCACTGGGCATGGTCCGCCAGTGGCAGACCCTCTTCTTCGAGAAGCGGTACTCCAACACCGACCTGCACACCGGTCACGGCACCGTGCGGATCCCGGACTTCGTCAAGCTCGCGGAGGCCTATGGCTGCGTGGGGCTGCACTGCGACGACGCCGCCGACGTCGACGCGACCATCAAGCGGGCGATGGAGATCGACGACCAGCCCGTCGTGGTGGACTTCATGGTCTCCCGGGACGCCATGGTCTGGCCGATGGTCGCCGCGGGGGTCAGCAACGACGAGATCCAGTACGCACGCGGCATCAGCCCGGCGTGGGACCGGGAGGAGTGATGCGCCGGATCGGCCTCCTCGGTGGCACGTCGTGGGAGTCGACGGTGGACTACTACCGCCTGCTCAACGAGGGAGTGCGCGACCGCCTCGGCGGCACTCACTCCGCTGACCTGGTGCTGCGCTCGATGGACTTCGCCGAGCTCGAGGCGCTTCAGGCTGTCGACGACTGGATAGCGCTTGGCCGGCGGTACGCGACCGAGGCGACGGCCCTGGTGAGGGCAGGCGCAACGGTGCTCGGCATCTGCGCCAACACGATGCACCTGCTGTACGACGACGTCGCGAGTGCCGGAGTGCCGGTGGTGCACGTGGTGGACGCCGTTGCGGACGCCGCCCAGGCGGTCGGCGCGACCCGCGTCGGCCTGCTCGGCACCCGGTACACGATGTCTTCCGAGGAGCTGTACCCGGCCCGGATGGGCGCTCGCGGGATCGACGTGCTGGTCCCCGAGGCCGACGACGCGACCGAGGTGCACCGGATCATCTACTCCGAGCTGGTGCTCGGGCAGGTGCTCGAGCCCTCGCGGGACGCGCTGCGCGACGTCATCGGCCGCCTTGTCGAGCGCGGCGCGCAGGCTGTCGTGCTCGGCTGCACCGAGCTCGGGATGATCGTCGGTGCCGAGCAGAGCGTGGTGCAGCTCCTGGACAGCCTGTCCCTCCACGTCGGCGCCCTGCTGGACGTGGCCCTGGCCGTCGGGACGCCGGAAGAACCATCCCTGAAAGAAGGTGCAGCATGAGCAGGCACACGCTGTCGGTGCTCGTCGAGAACAAGCCCGGTGTGCTCACGCGGGTGGCCGGCCTGTTCGCGCGACGCGCGTTCAACATCCACTCCCTCGCGGTGGGCCCCACCGAGCACGAGGAGATCTCCCGGATCACGGTGGTCGTCGACGTCGACGAGCTGCCGCTGGAGCAGGTCACCAAACAGCTGAACAAGCTGATCAACATCATCAAGATCGTCGAGCTCGAGGCCGACGCCTCCGTGCAGCGCGAGCTGCTGCTGGTCAAGGTCCGCGCCGACGCGAGTACCCGCTCGCACGTGCTCGAGGTGGTGCAGCTGTTCCGGGCGCACGTCGTCGACGTCGTGCCGGAGGCCGTGACCATCGAGGCCACCGGAGGCCCGGGCAAGCTTGACGCCCTGCTCGCGGCCCTCGAGCCGTACGGGATCCGGGAGATCGTGCAGTCCGGCACGGTGGCCATCGGTCGCGGCGCGCGTTCGATCACCGACCGCGCACTGGAACGGGTGTCCCGCCCCGCCTGAGAACCGTCAGACTGTCCGAAGTACCACCGCCGGGCATCGCCCGGACGACGACTCGATGTAAGGAGATCTTCCGTGGCAGAGCTGTTCTACGACGACGATGCCGATCTGTCGATCATCCAGGGGAAGAACGTCGCCATCATCGGCTACGGATCCCAGGGTCACGCTCACGCGCAGAATCTGCGGGATTCGGGCGTGGCGGTCAAGGTCGTCGCGCGTGCGGGTTCGCGTGGCGGGGCCAGGGCCAAGGCCGACGGATGGGAGCTGACCCCCATCGACGAGGGCGTGGCCTGGGCCGACGTCATCATGATCCTCGTGCCCGACCCCGTTCAGCGTGCGGTCTACGCGAAGTCCATCCTCCCGAACCTCACGCCGGGCAAGATGATCATGTTCGCCCACGGGTTCAACATCCGCTTCGGGTACATCACCGCGCCGGAGGGCGTCGACGTCGCCATGGTCGCCCCCAAGGGTCCCGGGCACCTGGTCCGGCGGGAGTTCTTCGACGGCCGCGGTGTCCCGGTGCTCGTCGCCGTGGAGAACGACGCGACCGGCACGGCCTGGGCCACGGCGCTCTCGTATGCGAGGGCCATCGGCGGTCTGCGCGCAGCCGGCATCAAGACGACGTTCACCGAGGAGACCGAGACCGATCTGTTCGGGGAGCAGGCCGTGCTGTGCGGCGGCGTCTCCAAGCTCATCCAGTACGGCTTCGAGACGCTGACCGAGGCCGGATACCAGCCGGAGATCGCGTACTTCGAGGTTCTGCACGAGCTCAAGCTGATCGTCGACCTCATCTACGAGGGCGGCATCACCAAGCAGCGCTGGAGCGTGTCCGACACGGCCGAGTACGGCGACTACGTCTCCGGGCCGCGGGTCATCGACCCGACCGTGAAGCAGCACATGCAGGAGGTCCTCGCGGACATCCGCAGCGGCGCCTTCGCGACGCGGTTCATCGCCGACCAGGACGCGGGTGGGCCGGAGTTCAAGGCGCTGCGCGCCGAGGGGGAGAGCCACCCGATCGAGGAGGTCGGCCAGCGGCTGCGCCCGCTGTTCGCCTGGGTCAAGCCGGTGGACACCGACTACGTCGAGGGCAGTGCGGCAAACTGACCGTGATCCTGGGGCCCCGCTGTGGGGGGTGAGGCCCCAGGGCATCGTCGGATGCCTCCAGTCTCGCGGTGCCGGGCCGGCTGGTGGGCCCGCAGGTGAGGGAGGAGAGCTGAGCGATGGTCAAGGGCGTTGTGCTCGCGGAGAGCCTGCGCACTGACGCGCGGCTGCCGTTGGACGGGTTCACGGTGGCTGTCGTCCGCCGGGACGTGAGCGGGGGAGCCGTCGGCGTTCAGCCGGCGATGTGGACCTTCCTGGAGATCGAGGGGCCCGACGACGGTGCAGACGCCCTCGCGGCCGCGCTCTCCGGTGCGCTCGAGGCCGAGGGCGGCTGGTACGCCGACTACACGGTGGCGGACGACCACATGGTGGTGTTCGCCGGCCGGGTGTTCCGCTACCGCAACGGCGACGCTGCGGGGCGGGCGGAGGTCGCCGACTATGCGCGGAGCGTAGGAGTATCCGACCACCAGCTCGACTGGCCGGAGTGAGCGCAGCCGGGTGCGCGCCTCCAGGTTCGGCGTCCATCAGCGGAACGCGGCGCCCGGCGCAGATCGCGGCGGCGGGCGGCCGCGTTCTGCGCCTGCGGCCGCGATCTGCCGTTGGGGTGCCCGATGACGTCGGAGATGAGGAGCCAGATGGACGACGAGCGGGCTACCGGGTTCGGTGCTGATGACGCCGACGACGACGCCGCAACGCCGCAGGGCGAGCCGATCGACCTCGACGCCGACCAGGCCGACGACGCGGCGGCGCTCCCGCCGCCGGCGTGGTCCTTCGGGGACAACCCCGAGCTGGCGGACCAGCTGCTGGACCTCGTCCTTGCGGGCACCAAGACGGCCACCGCGACCTTGGTCGCCGAGCTCGAGCAGGCCGGCGAGCCAGTTCCGGGCCGCGGTGACCTTTCGATCGTGCTCGACGGCGTCGGTCACCCCCGGGCGCTGATCCGCACCACCGATGTGCAGGTGCTGGCCTTCCGGGACGTGACCGAGGAGCAGGCCGCTGCCGAGGGTGAGGACGACAGGTCGTTGGCGAGCTGGCGCCGCGAGCACGAGGAGTACTTCCGGCGCGTGCTCGCCGGTGGGGCGGCGGAGTTCTCCGAGGATCTACCGGTCGCGATGGAGACCTTCGAGCTGCTGTATCCCTGAGCCGCGGAATCGCTGAGCCGCGAAATCGCTGAGCCGCGAAATCGCTGAGCCGCGGAATCGCTGAGCCGCGGAATCGCTGAGCCCAGCCGGGAGAAAAGCCCGCCATGCAAGACAACCTGTCCCGCCAGATGGACGGACGGTTAGGGTCGGAGCCATGACACGGAACGTGCGCCTCGTCGTCGTCCGCGGTGACGGCATCGGGACCGAGGTGGTCGAAGAGGGCCTCAAGGTGCTCGACGCCGCCCTGGCCGGTTCGGGCGTCGCCGTCACGACCACCGAGATGGATCTTGGTGCCCGCCGCTGGCACGCGACCGGCGAGACGCTCACCGCCGAGGACCTTGCGACGATCCGTCAGCACGACGTGATCCTGCTCGGGGCCGTCGGGGATCCGGGTGTCCCGTCCGGCGTCCTGGAGCGCGGGCTGCTGCTCCGGCTGCGCTTCGAGCTGGACCACTACGTCAACCTGCGCCCCGGCAAGCTCTACCCCGGCGTGCGCTCACCGCTCGCCGACCCCGGAACGATCGACTTCGTCGTCGTGCGGGAGGGCACCGAGGGACCGTACGTCGGCAACGGCGGGTCCATCCGTAAGGGCACGCCGCACGAGGTCGCCAACGAGGTCAGTGTCAACACCGCCTTCGGCATCGAGCGTGTGGTCCGCGACGCCTACACCCGGGCAGCGGCTCGGCCCCGCAAGCACCTCACGCTCGTGCACAAGCACAACGTGCTGGTGCACGCCGGCGACCTGTGGCTCCGCACCGTCGAGGCGATGAACCCCGAGTTCCCGGACGTCACCATCGACTACCTGCACGTGGACGCGGCGACCATCTTCATGGTCACCCAGCCGTCCCGGTTCGACCTGATCGTCACCGACAACCTGTTCGGCGACATCCTGACCGACCTGGCCGGCGCCGTCGTCGGCGGGATCGGCCTGGCCGCCTCCGGGAACATCAACCCGGACCGGACCACACCGTCGATGTTTGAGCCGGTACACGGCTCGGCGCCGGACATCGCCGGCCAGGGCAAGGCCGACCCGACGGCCACCATCCTGAGCGTCGCCATGATGCTGGACCACCTCGGCCTGCCCGACGCCGCGGCAACCGTCGAGGCCGCGGTCGCCGCCGACCTGGCCGACCGGGGGGACCGAGTACGGTCGACGGCCGACGTGGGCACGGAGATCGCCGCACGCCTCAGCTGAGGCCCGTCCCGCACCTCGTCGGTCGCCACCCAGGTCAGCGAAGCCTCGGTGAAAGGACCCGACATGAGCGTCACCGCACAGCCGCCCAGCACGACGTCCCGCACGTTCGTCGTGCGTCGCACGACCACGCCGACGAGTGCGGAGGACCGCGCGCGCCTCATGGTGGATCCGGGCTTCGGCAGGGTGTCCACCGACCACATGGCCCTGATCGACTGGGCGGCCGACGCCGGCTGGACCGGCCACCGCGTCGTCCCGCGCGCCCCTCTGCAGATGGACCTCGCAGCCGCCGTCCTGCACTACGGCCAGGAGATCTTCGAGGGAATCAAGGCGTTTCGGCACGCGGACGGCTCGGTGTGGGCCTTCCGACCCGAGGCGAACGCGGCGCGATTCGTCGTGTCCGCCCGGCGCATGGCGATGCCGGGGCTGCCGTCGGCTGACTTCCTCGCCTCGCTCGAGGCCCTCGTGCAGGTGGATGCCGACTGGGTGCCGGACAGCGACGAGGCGAGCCTGTACCTGCGGCCGTTCATGTTCGCCTCCGAGGCGTTCCTCGGGGTGCGGCCGGCACGTGCGATGGCCTACGTGCTGATCGCGTTCCGGGTGGGCCCGTACTTCTCCGGCGGGGTCCGGCCCGTGTCCATCTGGGTGGCCGAGGAACTGCGGCGCGCCGGACCGGGCGGAACGGGCGCGGCCAAGTGCGGCGGGAACTATGCCGCGAGCCTGCTGTCCCAGCAGCAGGCCTACGCCCGGGGTTGCGAGCAGGTGTGTTTCCTCGACGCAGCGACGGGGACGAACCTCGAGGAGCTCGGCGGCATGAACGTGTTCGTCGTGTTCGACGACGGCTCAGCGGCCACGCCGCGGCTCACCGGGACGCTCCTGGAAGGAATCACTCGCGCATCTGTGATCACGTTGCTGCGCGACGGCGGGCACGACGTCGCCGAGCGTGACGTCTCTCTTGCGGAAGTCCGTTCCGGACTGGCCGACGGGCGGGTCGTCGAGGCGTTCGTGTGCGGTACGGGCGCTGCGGTGAGTCCGATCGGGCGTCTGGTTGGGGAGGACTTCGACCTGACCGTCGCCGACGGCGAGACGGGACCGGTCACATCGGGCGTTCGCCGGCAGCTGACCGACGTCCAGTACGGACGGGCGGCCGATCCACACGGCTGGATGTATCGGCTGGTCTGAGGCATGGAAGTGGTCCGACGCAGCACGGGTCACCACCGGTAACGTCAGACCCGGCTCTCGGGGCGCAGACGCCCCTCGCGAAGGGAACGACATGAGCACCACCGCACACGCAACGACGGCTGCCGCCTTCGAACGCCGGCTGACCCACACACCGTGCAGCGCCGTCGAGCGCGCCCGGCTGATCGACTCCCCGGTGTTCGGCACGGTGTTCACCGACCACATGGCCCACGTCACGTGGACGGCCGACGTCGGGTGGCAGGACCGCAGGATCGAGCCGCACGGCCCGATCCTGCTGGACCCGGCCGCCGCCGTGCTGCACTACGGCCAGGAGGTCTTCGAGGGCCTCAAGGCATACCGGCACGCCGACGGCTCCGTGTGGACCTTCCGGCCGTGGGCCAACGCGGCCCGGTTCGCGGCGTCGGCCCGGCGCCTGGCCCTGCCCGAACTGCCGGCCGAGGACTTCCTCGGGTCCATCGAGGCTCTGGTGTCCGTTGACGTGGAGTGGGTGCCGGGCGTTGACGAGACCAGCCTGTACCTGCGGCCCTTCATGTTCGCGTCCGAGGCGTTCCTTGGTGTGCGTCCTGCGCGCGGTGTGGACTACCTGCTGATCGCCGGGCCCGTTGGCCCCTACTTCACCGGTGGGGTCAGGCCGGTGTCCATCTGGGTGTCCCAGGACTACAACCGCTCCGGCCCCGGTGGCACGGGCGCGGCCAAGTGCGGCGGCAACTACGCCGCGAGCCTGCTGCCCCAGATGGAGGCGTACGAGCGCGGGTGCGAGCAGGTGTGCTTCCTTGACGCGGCCACCGGGACGCAGCTCGAGGAGCTCGGCGGGATGAACATCTTCGTGGTGTTCGCCGACGGTCGGGCGGCAACGCCTGCGCTCACCGGCTCGATCCTCGAGGGTGTGACCAGGTCCTCCATCATCACGCTGCTCCGCGAAGAGGGGCGCGAGGTGGAAGAGACCTCGGTACGCCTGGACGCCCTCCGGACGGGCATCGCTTCCGGTGCGATCGCCGAGGTGTTCGCGTGCGGGACGGCGGCCGTGGTCACCCCGGTCGGTCGGCTGGCGGGGGAGGACTTCGACCTCACGGTGGGCGACAGCGGGACCGGTGCGGTGACCGCTGCGGTGCGTGCGCGGCTGACGGACATCCAGTACGGCCGCGCCGCCGACCCGCACGGGTGGCTGTACCGGCTGGCCTGAGGGGTGTGGAGCGCGGTGGCCTCGGCGGGGAGCCGGGGCCACCGGCATGTTCGGGCGGGCGTGCTCGGCCGGTGGGTGCGCCCGATTCGGTGCGCCCGACTACGCCGAGATCGGCATCTCTTCGCGGGAGCGCGCCGGGGGCGTGGGGTCGAGCTCGACCAGGACGCTCCCGCCGTCGTCGTCGGTTACCAGGACCGCTCGCGCGCCGCATACGCACAGCCAGGTGGGCCACCCGTCGTCGAAGTACACGCAGTCATGCTTCATGCCACCGACGGTAGCCGCGGGGACCGATACGGCCGTGGAACCTGGCTCGGCGTGCCGCGGATCACCGGGCGACGGTCACCAGGCGATCGCCGCGATCCCTCGGGCGATCTCGCGGAGCTCGGCGCCGCCGTCCCAGCGGTAGAGGATGAACGTTGGTGACATTGGGTCGGTCCAGTCCTGCGCGACGATCGCGAGCCCGTTGGTCGTCGGCCGCGAGGCCACGTCGACGGTGTGCGTCACCACCTCGTCCGCCAGGTCTACCGAGTGCAGCTCAGGGAACTGAAGAGCATCGATCTCGCGGGCCGAGGCGATGTCGAAGACCTCGACGGTGCTCCAGTGGGCGGTGAACCGGTCGCTGGAGTCGCCGGTTCCGTAGTTCACGACAGCCACTATCGCCAGGCTTCCGTCGGAGAGGAGGGCGGGGAAGCCGGGCGCGCCGTGCTCGAACTGATCGTTCGGCGTGAACACGGCGGCGGCCGCGAGGTCCGTCGTGGTGCCGGGGATCACCACCAGCAGGTCCATGTCGGGGATGGGACCGTCCTCGAAGCCCATCGCGACGTACAGCTCCGAGCCGTCGAGCGACCACGCCGGCTGGTCGATCCGACGTGCGCAGCCGCCACAGGCGTTGTCGAGGACGTACGTGATCTCACCCGACTCCAGGTCCAGCAGGTGCAGCGCTCGGTATTCGACGTCGGGGTTCTCCGGGTTGTCGCCGACGCAGGCGAGTGTCCGACCGTCCGGGCTCAGCGAAGGCGTCATCCCCTCGGCCACCACCTCGACGGACCCATCCGCGAGCGAGACCCGGATGATCTCCCCGCGGAGCGCCTCGCTGTCCCGGTGCAGGTAGGCCGCGGTGCGGTCGGGGGTGAGCGAGATGGGGCCACCCCCGGGGGCACCGGCTGCCACGGTGCCGCGTACACGGCCACGGCGGCGCCGACGACGACGGCGAGGCTCGCCACCCCGACCGCGGTCGCCCGCAGTGCACGCCCGCGGTGCACGCGGGTGAGTACACGCTCGACGGGGACGTCAGGGGTGACAGCGGGGGTGCTGCTCAGGTCGCGCAGGCCGCGCTGCAGGTCGAACTCCATGTCAGCTCCTCCCTCCGTGGTGGGGGGGTGACGGGCACGTGCTGGTGGCCGTCATCGGCGGCGAGCGACGGCATCGCGCCGAGGTGCTGCTCGAGTTTGTGGATCGCGTTGCTGAGGTACCGCTTCACCGATCCCTCGGCGAGGCCATGGCCTCGGCGACGTCGGGCACGGTCATGTCTTCGAAGTACCGCAGCACGACGGCGGCCCGCTCCTGCGGGGCGAGGGTCGCGAGGGCGGCGCGCAGGTCAAGGGTCTCTGCGCTCGTCGAGCTGCCGCCGGCCTCGGGGCTTGCCAGGAGGTGCTGCACCTGGGAGTACGAGCGGCGTCGTCGGAAGCCGTCGATGTAGAGCGTGGCGATGGCGCGCCGGACATAGGCCTCGAGGGCCTCGAGCTCGCGGCTGGCGCGGGCCTTGATGAACACCTTGACCAGGGCGTCCTGGACCAGGTCCTGCGCGGCAGCCACGTCGCCGGTGAACAGGTAGGCGTAGCGGGTCAGCGCCTCACCACGGTCGCGGGCCAGCACGACGAGGGCCCGGTCACGTGGGTTGTCGCCCATGGTGGGTCTTCTCTGGTCGGCGGGTGCTCGTGTGAGGTGCCTGTCGTGCGGTGCTGGTATTCGGTGCTGGCGTCCGGTGCGGGCTCTTCGGGGCCGCGCTCACCTCCTCAACGGGCGGCACGACGGAAACGTTGTAGTGGATCGGCGGCTCGGCGCGCGGGCTTGAGCGACGGTACCAACGCCGTGCCTGGCGACCGCCTATCGTCGGTCGTCGGGGTGACCGTTCGGGTTCGCCCTCGGGGGCCAGTCACGTGGCGGAGGGCGAGCCATGATCTTGCAGGACGTGGACGAGGCGGCCGCCTTCACCGACGCCGCTGGCATCGCGACCACCTACACCTACGACGCCGCTGGCCGGCGCGCTTCGGCCACGGACACCGCCGGTCGGACGACGTCTTACGCCTACGGCCCGTCGGGGCTGCTGGACACGGTCACGCTCCCGGATGGCCAGCACGTCGACTACGCCTACGACGCGGCGGGCCGGCGCACCGGGGTCGACTACTCCGACGCCACCCCCGACGTGTCGTTCACCTACGACGACGCGGGTCGCGCGACCGCCATGACCGACGGCACCGGTACCACGGCGTACTCCTACGACGCCCTCGGGCGCCCGCTCGAGGTCGACGGGCCGGACGCGACTGTGGGTTACGCGTGGGACGCGGTTGGGCAGCTCACCGCGCTGACCTACCCCACGGGTGAGGTTGTCGAGCACGCCTTCGTCTACGGCGTCGGTGGCACGCCGCTGGCGCAGGTCGGGTTGGTCGGCGGCGCGGTGGACTACCTGCACACCGACCTGATCGGCTCAGTCGTCGCTACGACCGGCTCCACGGCTCAGGTCACGTCCGAGGCCGACTACGACGTGTACGGGCTTGCGGTGGCGGTGGCCGGGCAGGTCCGCAGCGGTGAGGTCACCCGGTTCGGCTACGCGGGGGAGTACGCCGACCCGACCGGGTACGTCTACCTCCGAGCCCGGTACTACGACCCGGCCACCGCCCAGTTCCTCACCCGCGACCCGCTGGTCGGCGTCACCGGCAACCCCTACGGCTACACCGACGGCAACCCCCTCCAGCATGTCGATCCTCTCGGGCTCGACTGGTGGAACCCAACAACCTGGAGCGCAGACACCCTCGACAACATCGCACTCGGTGCGTCAACAGTCGGCGTGGTCCTGGCGGCGACTGGGGTTGGGGCCCCGGTGGCAGCCGCCCTGGCGGTCGTGGGAACCGCAGCCCCGGCCGGAGCGACGTATCGACGACTTGAGGAGGGCGACGCTGTCGGTGCAGGTCTGAGCGTGTTGGGAGTGATCCCGGGAGTGGGTAGCGTGGCAGCGAGGGCGAGTTCGGGCATAGCCCGGTTCGTTGCCCGCACCACCGGAAGCCTGACACGCGCTAGTGTCGCGTGTCGGAAGTGACTTTCTGGTCTGGGTCTGAGAACATGGCTCATGTCGCGAGCAGAGCTGTTGGTGTTGCGGGTCGGGGATGAGAAGGTGCTGCGCGAGTGGACGCGGGCGTCGTCGGTTTCGGCGGGCT
>JBBRCL010000038.1:0-28122 GCA_038204895.1 Actinomycetales bacterium
GTTCTTCCTCTGATACTCCTTGTTCACGGTGGTCCCCTGTCTCTTCGGGTCGTCTTGGTGGACGCCCAACACCTACCCCACGGCAGGCGTCAGGTGGGGGACCGCCACCTCAAGTTCCACGAGACCCGGGACAACCTCCCGAGCTGGCTTCTCATCCTCATCGTCGGTGTCCTGCTGCTCATCTTCGGCGTCGCCGTCGAGGCAGCCAAGTTCCTCATCTGGATCGGGATCATCGTGCTGGTGATCAGCCTGGTCATGGGCCTGGTTGGACGCGGACGCAGGACGGTCTAGTCACCGGCCGCACCCAGGCGCCCGGGGACCGCATGGTCCCCGGGCGTTCTTGTGCCTGCGTGTCGCCGTGCGTGAGCCGGCGGCCGGCGCTCAGGCTCGTTCGAACGCCTCAGCGAGCCACTCGGCCGCCTCGGCGTCGAGGTCGCCGGGGGAGTGGATCTCCAGGTGGTGCATCCCGTGCCGAGGCGAAGGGTGTGCCACCTCCTTGAACCGGTCGGAGGGGTCGTGGCGGCCCAGGACGATCACCCGGCCCCGGCCCGGCCCTCGTCAGAGGGTGATGGTGACGGTGGGTATCGCGGCGTCCCCAGCCGAGAGCCGCCGGGCCCCGCGGGGCAGCTCCGCACGGGAGGCCCGGTGACGTTGAGCGGCCAGGCTCACCCCGGCGCTGCCGGTCCACCTGGTGTCGACCGCACCGTGCTCCACCAGCGGCACGTGCAGCGGCCGCAGGTCGCCGTCGCTGGGTGCCCAGGTGGCGACGTCGTGGTCGGAGCCGGTCAGGACGACCTCCTCGACGGCGCGGCCCGCGGCGTCCAGCCGCCGGGCGGCCGCCTTGCGTCCCCCCGCGCTGGGTTTGCGCGCGGACGCCTTCGCCACCGGCTGCAGGACGCCGTCCGGCCCCTCCCGGGCGACCAGCTTGTAGACCATCCCGCAGGTCGGGGCCCCGGAGCCGGTGACCACCGACGTGCCGACACCGTAGGAGTCCACCGGGGCGGCGGCGAGCGACGCGATCGCGTACTCATCGAGGTCCGAGCTGACAATGATGCGCGTCCGGTACGCCCCGAGGGAGTCCAGCTGGGCGCGGACCTCACCAGCGAGCGACGTCAGGTCCCCCGAGTCCAGACGCACCGCGCCGAGTCCCGTTCCGGCCACCTCGACGGCGGCCGCGACCCCGTCGGCCACGTCGTAGGTGTCGACCAGCAGCGTGGTCCCGGGGCCGTGCGCGGCGACCTGGGCCGCGAAGGCCGACCGCTCGTCGTCGTGCACCAGCGTGAAGGAGTGCGCGGCCGTACCGATCGTCGGCAGCCCGTACCGGCGTCCGGCCTCCAGGTTGGACGTCCCGGCGAAGCCGGCCACCACCGCGGCCCGGGCGGCTGCAACGGCGGCCTGCTCGTGCGCGCGTCGGCTGCCCATCTCCAAGCAGGGCCGGTCCCTCGCCGCACTGGTCATCCGGGAGGCCGCCGACGCGACCGCCGAGTCGTAGTTGAGCACCGAGAGCACGAGCGTCTCCAGGATCACCGCGTCGGCGAACGTGCCCTCCACCGCCAGGACCGGCGAGCCGGGGAAGAAGCACTCGCCCTCTGCGTACCCCGTCACCGAGCCGGTGAACCGGAACCGCGACAGGTACTCCAAGGTGGTCCGGTCGACGACCGTTGCCCGCGCGAGGTAGCTGAGCTCGGCGTCCGTGAAGCGGAAGCCCGGGATCTCCTCGAGCAGCCGCCCGGTGCCCGCGACCACCCCGTAGCGGCGACCGGGCGGCAGGCGTCGGGTGAACACCTCGAAGACGCAATGCCGGTCTGCGGTCCCGTCGGCGAGTGCCGCCTGGAGCATGGTCAGCTCGTACCGGTCGGTGAGCAGTGCGGTGGAGGAACGGTCCTGCGCGGTGCGGGTGGGGGAGAAGACGACGCGCGGCGGGGCCGAGGAGGGCGACTCTGCACTCATGTGCTCACCGTAGGGCGCAAACCGAACCGGATGCTGACCGTTGACCTGGCCGAGCTCCGTCGCTCGCGCTCGCCGAGCCCGGTACCTCGCCTCGCCGCTGCCTACAGTTGAGGCATGCCAACGACCGCGACGGTGCCGCTGGAGGACACCCGCGCCGACGCCGTCGAGCAGACCGAGGCCGCGCACCCCTGGGTCACGATCGTGTGGAATGACCCGGTGAACCTGATGAGCTACGTCAGCTGGGTGTTCCGCACCTACTTCGGGTTTCCCCGCACACGCGCTGAGCACCTGATGATGCAGGTGCACACGCAGGGGCGGGCGACGGTCTCCCACGGGACGCTGGAACAGATGGAGACCGATGCCCAGGCGATGCACGGGTTCGGCCTGTGGGCCACTGTCGAGCCGACCGGGGCCGGCCACTGATGGCCGCCGGGGCGTTCGAGGCGCGGGTGGACGGCGGCTACGTCGCCCACCTGGACGCCGCTGAGCGCGGCGTGCTGGTGGCCGTCGTCGACGAGGTGGTGGAGCTGCTGGGTGGGGACCTCGGCATGCCGGACGGTGATGACCCGCTGGAGATGGTCCGGCTCGGTGCCTCGCTCGTCCCGGCGCCCACCGATCCTGCCCTGCTGCGCCTGCTGCCGGATGCCTCCCGGGCGGACGCCGCCGTCGCGGCCGAGTTCCGCAGGCTGACCGAGGAGGAGCTGCGCCGCACGAAGGTGGGCAACCTGCTGCGTCTGCGGGCCGAGCTGGTGCACGCCGGGCCGGCGATGGTGGTGCAGCCCGGCGAGGCTCCTGGCCTCGCGGCCGCGCTGACCGATCTACGGCTGGTTCTCGCCGAGCGTCTGGGAGTGAGCACCGAAGCCGACGCGGACGAGCTCCACCGGCTCGCCGTGCAGGGCGACCCGGCGGAGGCGGAGACCGGGGAGGTCACCCGTCGGTTCCTGGCGCTCGTCTATGACTTGCTCACCCTGCTCCAGGACTCACTCGTCTGGCTGATGCTCGACGACCTCCCGGGCGACGACGAGCCGGATCCCCGGCGTCCGCCCCGCTAGGCTCGCCTGCGTGAACGACGCCCCGATCGGCATCTTCGACTCCGGTGTCGGAGGCCTGACTGTGGCCCGCGCGGTGATCGACCAGCTGCCCCACGAGTCGGTGCTGTACATCGGCGACACCGCGAACTCCCCGTATGGTCCCCAGCCTCTCGCCGCCGTCCGTGCCCATGCGCTGCAGGTGATGGACGACCTTGTCGATGCGGGCGTGAAGATGCTGGTCATCGCGTGCAACAGCGCGTCGGCAGCTGTGCTCCGGGACGCCCGCGAGCGGTACACCCAGCGCCGGGGGCTACCGGTCGTCGAGGTGATCCTGCCTGCTGCCCGCCGCGCCGCCGCCGCCACCCGGACGGGACGGGTGGGCGTCATCGGTACCAAGGCGACGATCGAGTCGCGGGCGTACGACGACGCGTTCGCCGTCGCGCCGGACCTCACCCTGACGTCGCAGGCCTGTCCGGAGTTCGTCGAGCTGGTGGAGGCGGGAACCACCTCCGGCCCGCAGGTGATCGAGGTGGCACGACGGTTGCTCGAGCCGGTGCGGGCCGCGGGCGTTGACACCCTGGTGCTCGGCTGCACGCACTACCCGCTGCTCACCGGGGTGATCTCGTACGTGATGGGCGAGGACGTCACCCTCGTCTCCAGCGCGGAGGAGACCGCAAAGGACGTCTACCGGACCCTGGTGGCGCACGGGCTGGAGCGTGACCCCGACCTGGGACCGCCGGAGCGCCGGTTCCTCGCGACCGGCGACCCGGTGTCGTTCGCTACGCTCGCCCGCCGGTTCCTCGGCCCGGAGGTGCTCGCGGTGGAGCCCGCGGGCAGCCTTCGATGAGGCTCACCGTCGTCGGCTGCGCCGGATCGTTTCCCGGGCCGGACTCCGCGGCGTCCAGCTACCTGGTGCAGGCCGACGACGCCGCGGGGCGCACCTGGAACCTGCTGCTCGACCTGGGCAACGGGGCGCTGGGCCCGCTGCAGCGCTGGTGCGACCCGATGGACCTGGACGCCGTCGGCCTGTCGCACCTGCACCCCGACCACGTGGCTGATGTGTCGTCGCTGTACGTGTACCTGCGCTATGTACCCGGCCCGGCCCGGCATCGCCCGCTTCCGGTGCACGGCCCGTTCGGGACCGCCTCCCGCCTGGGCGAGGCCTACGGGCTGGAGCCGGGGGAGTCGATGAACGGGCAGATCGCCGTGCACGTCTGGCAGCCCGGGCATGCGGTGCAGGTGGGCCCGATGAGCCTGCTCTCGGTGGCGGTCGAGCATCCTGTGCCGGCCTACGGGGTGCGCGTCACGGGCCCGTCCGAGGACGACCCCGACCGGTCGGTCACGTTGGCCTACACCGGCGACACCGACACCTGCCCGGGCCTGGACGAGCTGGCTCGCGGGGCGGACGTGCTGCTCGCCGAGGCGTCGTTCGTGGAGGGCCGCGACCTGGTTCGGGGCATCCACCTGACCGGGCGCCGGGCCGGGGAAGCCGCCGAGCGGGGCCGGGTCGGGCGGCTCGTGGTCACCCACGTCCCCGCGTGGAACGAGTCGCAGGACGCGGTGGCAGAAGCCCGGGCGATGTTCTCCGGTCCGGTGCTGGCCGCGTACCCCGGCATGGTGGTGGCCCTGTGATGCGGTCGTGACCACCCTCCGGTTCCCCGAGGGGTTCCTGTGGGGGGCCGCCACCGGTGCGCACCAGGTGGAGGGCGACAACACGAACGCCGACTGGTGGGGGTGGGAGACCCGCGCCGGTACGAGTGTTGCCGAGCCGAGCGGGGCGGCGATCGACCACGTGCACCGGTACCCCGACGACGTCGCGCTGCTGGCCTCGCTCGGTCTGGGGGTGTACCGCTTCGGGGTGGAGTGGTGCCGGGTCGAGCCCGAGGAGGGCGCCTTCGACCAGCACTGGCTGGACCACTACCGCTCGATGGTCCAGGTGGTGCTCGGGCACGCCATGGTGCCGATGGTCACGCTCAACCACTTCACGCTGCCCCGGTGGGTCGCGGAGCGGGGCGGATGGCTGTCGCCGGAGGCGCCGCGGCTGTTTGAGCGGTACTGCCGGCGGGTGGCCGAGCACCTCGGTGCCGGCGTGGGCTGGTACGCGACGATCAACGAGCCGGGGGTCGTGGCATTCGGGGGTTATCTCGGGGCGCTGGGCTTCCCGCCGGGTCTGCACAGCGTCGTGGCGTGGGAGCGGGCCGGCGACCACCTGCGCTCCGCGCACCAGCGCGCCCGGGCCGCGGTCAAGGAGGTCAGGCCGGCGGCGAAGGTCGGCGCGACACACTCGATGGCGGAGTGGGATGCCAACGCGGCCGGCCGGCCGATGATGGAGCTGATGCGGGGACGGATGGAGGACGCGTTCCTCGACGTGTGCGCCGACGACGACTACGTCGGGGTGCAGACCTACACGCGGATCCCGATCGAGCTGCCGGCGGTGATCGCACCCGGCGCGTGGCTGATGGCGCACAGCGAGTGGCTCCGGCGGCGGCTGCTACCCCGCGTGCTGGCCGGCCAGATGGCGGAGAGTGGCGGGCCGCCGACCGCCGACCAGACCGACATGGGGTACGAGTACCGGCCCCAGGCCGTCGCGGCGACCGTGCGCCGAGTGGCAGACCGGTTCCCGGGCAAGGACATCGTGGTGACCGAGCACGGCATCGCCACCGACGACGACGCCCGCCGCGTCGCGTTCATCGCCGAAGGGCTGACGGCTCTGCACGCCGTGATCGAGGACGGGATCCCGCTGCGCGGGTACGTGCACTGGTCGGCGTTCGACAACTTCGAGTGGGCGCTGGGCTACCGGATGCACTTCGGTCTGATCGGAGTGGACCGGGCCACCCAGGAGCGACAGGTGAAGCCCTCTGCCCGGTTCCTCGGTGAGGTCGCCCGGACCGGGGTGCTCTTCGTCTGAGTGCTCGGACGAGCCGCCACCTGCTCCGCCTAGAAGGGTGGTGGTCCGAGGTCGCGGGGCCCGAGGTCGCGGGGCAGCGCTTGGTAGGGCAGGTCCGCCCCGGGCACGACGCGGTAGCGGTGGCCGGTGGGGGTGGTCCATTCGAAGATGCCGGGCTCGACCTGGGTCAGGTGGAAGCCGCCGTCGGTCTTGACCTGGTGCTCGCGCGGGCACAGCGGACCGAGGTTGTCGTGGCGTGTGGTGCCGCCGCGGCGGTGGTACTCGACTGTGTGGTCGAGGTCGCAGGACTCCGCCCGCGCCGAGCACTGGGGCCCGGCGCAGGTGGTGTCGCGGGCCTGGACGTGCGCGACCAGGTCCGCCGGTGGTCGGTACCGGGTCCGCCCGACGTCGAGCACCCGCCCGGTGAGCGGATCGGTCACGATCCGCCGCCACGTCCCGCCCCGGGCAAGGGCCCGGGCGGCGTCGGCGGTGATCGGGCCGTACCTGTCCAGCTCGGCCGGCGCGTCGTCCACCCCGAGCAGCGTCGACAACCCGACGGTCACCCGGATCTCGGTACGCCCGGCCGTTCCGCGGAACACCTCACGCGGCAGCGGGCCGATGGCGCCGGGGGTGCGGGAGTCGCCGTCCGCCGCCGCAGGCCGGCACCCGCACGCGGCGTCCGCCCGGGGAGTGAGCGCGGCGCATGCCGCCGTCCCCTCCACGTCACCGACCGTGAAGTCCACCAACAGGTCCGCGCGCAGCTGATCGAGGGTGCGCTCGTCCCCGGCCGCGCGGGCGCCCCGGGCCAGGGAGTCCAGAGCACTGTCCAACCGGGTCGCACCGATCGCGGGCAGCACCGCCCACACCCCGGCCATCCCGTCCGGCAGCACCTTCGGCGCGTCGACCCGCCGGCGCGCGAGCCCCACCTGGTGGTGCTCCCTCGCGCCCTCGGGGTCCCGGGCAACGACCTCGCGCGCGACGTCGCGGGCGAGCTGGGCGGGGGTCCGCCGGGCAGCTCCCCCCAGCAACGCCTCCTGGACGTCCAGCACCAGCGGCACCGGGCGGTCGACCAACGCGTCGACCAGGATCCGAGCCTTGCGGTCGTCGATCTGCCCGCCCTCCAGGGCCTCGCCGGTCCAGGCCAGCGCCCCGGCGTAGGCGCGGCCGTCGCGGACCAGCAGTCGCGCGTGGCGCCGTGAGCAGCCCAGGCGCATCGCCAGCTCCTCACCGGCAACGTTCGGCTCGGCCACGTTCCCAGCCGACGCCGGCCACGCCGGGTTCATGCAGGCCCGGTCGGCCAGCGCCGCCGCCGCACGAGCCATCCCCGCCGCGGCCCAGGACGCCATCCGCGCCCACGCCGCGACCGCCTCGACCACCGTGTGGTCATCGGCCTCGCCCAGCAGGGCCTGCTCCAGCAGGTAGGCCAGCTCCGAACCCGGCACCTGGTCGACCAGCTGCTCGGCGGCGACCGGGGGCGCGTTCAGCAGCGCGTCCAAGGGGTCGACGACGTCGCCCTCCCAGACCACGTCCTCGCCGGCCCACGCGGCGCCGTCCACGCAGACACCCGGCCCACCCACACCGCTCACCGGCGAAGGGCCGGCCGGCGTCGGGGCTGAACGGTTGTCGAACATGTGTTCGAGTCTACTCCTCAGGAACGCCCAACGCCAGACCCCCAGCGGAGCGCTTGTGCGCTTGACCTGCGCAAACGCGCAGACCAAGCTACCGGTGCAGGGAACCTCCGTCGTCGTGACGGGGCGCCGTCCGGCCGTCGCCCTTGGCCCCGCGGTCAGGCCGGTCCGTGGCGCGCACTACTGTCGGAGCGTGACCGAACCCACCGCCACTGCCCTTCGCGCCGACGGCCGCCGCCCCGACCAGCTGCGCCCCGTCACGATCACCCGCAACTGGCTGGACTCCGCCGAGGGCAGCGTCCTGGTGGAGTTCGGGCGCACCCGCGTCCTGTGTGCGGCATCGTTCACCGAGGGCGTACCGCGATGGAAGAAGGGGTCGGGCCAGGGCTGGGTCACCGCCGAGTACGCGATGCTGCCGCGGTCGACGAACACCCGCAGCGAACGCGAGTCGGTCAAGGGCCGGATCGGCGGTCGCACGCACGAGATCTCCCGCCTGATCGGCCGCTCGTTGCGCGCGGTGACCGACGTCAAGGCGCTCGGCGAGAACACCGTCGTGCTGGACTGCGACGTGCTCCAGGCCGACGGCGGCACCCGCACGGCAGCCATCACCGGCGCGTGGGTGGCGCTGGCGGACGCCGTCGCCTGGGCGACAGCCAAGGGTTTGGTCTCCGCAGCCCGTCCGGTGCTGCGGGACTCGGTCGCGGCCGTGAGCGTCGGCATCATCGGCGGCATCCCGATGCTGGACCTGCCCTACTCCGAGGACGTGCGCGCGGACACGGACATGAACGTCGTGGTCACCGGATCCGGGGGGTTCGTCGAGGTCCAGGGCACCGCCGAGCAGACGCCCTTCGACCGGACCGAGCTGGACGTGCTGCTGGACCTGGCCGTTTCCGGCATCGTCCGGCTGACCGAGCTGCAGACCCAGGCCCTCGCCGTCGGGGGCCGCGGGTGACCGTTCGGCTGGTGCTCGCGACGCACAACCGGCACAAGCTCGTCGAGCTGCGCGCGATCCTGCTGCCGGCGGTGCCCGGTCTGCAGGCTGACGACGTCGTGACCTCAGGTGACGTCGGCGCGCCGGACGTCGTGGAGACCGGGGTGACGTTCGCGGAGAACGCGCTGCTCAAGGCCCGGGCGCTCGCCGCGCACACCGGGCTGCCCGCGGTGGCCGACGACTCCGGACTGTGCGTCGACGTGCTGGGCGGTGCCCCCGGCGTGTTCTCGGCCCGCTGGGCGGGTCGGCACGGGGACGACGCCGCGAACCTCGCCCTGCTGCTCGACCAGCTCGGTGACGTGGGGGAGGCCCACCGGGGTGCGCAGTTCGAGTGCGCGGCGGCACTCGTCACACCCGACGGGGTGCAGCACGTGCGGACCGGGGTGCTCCGGGGCCGCCTGACGACGGCCCCCCGTGGCGCCGGCGGTTTCGGCTACGACCCGATCTTGGTCCCGGACGACCAACCGGCCAGGGCCGCAGGCAGAGGGCTCACCAGCGCCGAGCTGACGCCGGAGGAGAAGAACGCCGTCTCGCACCGCGGTGAGGCGTTCCGAGCGCTGGCGCCGCTGATCGCCGAGGTGCTGCGCGGCTGAGCTCAGGGCATCCGGCCGACGTGCGCCATCGCCTGGCGCAGCAGGTACCCCTTGCCGTCGGTCATCTCCCGCTGCACGCGCTCGCTGCAGGCGTCCTCCGGGTTCATCCAGGTGAGCTCCAGCGCGTCCTGCTGAGGCTCGCAGTCCCCGGACACCGGCACGACGAAGGCCAGCGATACCGCGTGCTGCCGGGGGTCGTGGTACGGGGTGATGCCCGCCGTCGGCAGGTACTCGGCGATCGTGAACGGCTGGGGCGAGGCCGGGATCTGCGGCAGCGCGACCGGGCCGAGGTCCTTCTCCAGGTGGCGCAGCAAGGCGTCCCGCACCCGCTCGTGGTACATCACCCGCCCGGAGACCAGCGACCGCATGATCTCCCCGCTCCCGTTCACCCGGAGCAGCAACCCGACGGCCACGACGTCGCCGCACTCGTCCACCCGCACCGGGATCGCGTCGACGTAGAGGATCGGCAGGCGGGACCTGACGGCCGTCAGCTCGGCGTCGGTCAACCAGCCGTCGGGCAGCGGCTCCTGCGGGTAGTCCGCCGTCTCGGTCATGGTGGTGAGCCTACGGCGGCTGACCAGGCACCCGGCAAGGCTCGCTGGGGCCCGACCGTTCGGCGGGAATAGACCAAGGAGACCGGTGTTGACACCACAGGCAACCCGACCGAGAGGACTCCATGGCAACCGTCGAGCTGACCGAGGCATCCTTCGAGCAGGCCGTGACGAGCAACGGCATCGTGCTCGTGGACTGGTGGGCAACGTGGTGCGGTCCGTGCCGGCAGTTCGGGCCGGTGTTCGAGGCCTCCTCCGAGCAGCACCCGGACGTGGTGCACGCGAAGGTGGACACCGACGCGGAGCAGGGCCTGTCCCAGGCCGCCGGCATCGCGTCGATCCCCACCCTGATGGCTTTCCGCGACGGGATCCTGGTGTTCAACCAGGCCGGCGCCCTGCCCGGGCCGATGCTCGAGCGGGTCGTGGACGCGATCCGATCGCTGGACATGGACGAGGTGCGGGCCCAGCTGGCGGGCCAGGACGCTGCCCGGGTCGGCGGAACGGGCCAGGCTGTCGGGTAGCCGGCAGCCCGGGCGGATCCGGATGGTGGCAGCGGACGCCGACGCTACATCGTCGGGAAGTCCGCCGGTGGGACGTCAAGAGTCGGCACCCCGGTCCCCTCCGTACCCCCCAGCTCCATCGTGCCGATCGTGTAGGAGTTCCCGCCGCTCTCGAACACGACGTCCTGTTCGAATCGACTGTGCGTCGCTCCCTGCGTGAACTCCCTGCTGTACGTGCACCAGGCGGACCCGAAGACGAAGTACGCGGAGTAGACCCCGTCCCGGACGCCGGTAATCGTGGATGAGCTGGTGGCCTGGACGTACACACTCAGGAGCGCAGGCTGACCCGTTCCGGGTGCAGCGAGCACGACCACCACGTCCTGCGGGGAGTTGTTGGTGATGCGGAGCTCGTTGGAGCCCCCGCCGATGTCGTTGACGAGCAGTGCGCCGTTCGCGGGACGCTCCAGCTGGAGGACCGTGAGGATCGTCGTCGTGTCGCCCACCGTCACCTCGCGCGGCCCTGGGCCGTCGACCGTGATGGTGAACCGCTCCTCTGTCGTCGCGCCTCCCTGCAGGGTGATGGATCTGCTTTCGCCGACCTGGCCGTCCAGGGTCAGCTGGAAGTCGTGCGACCCCTCGGCCTCACCGGTGTTCGAGACCTGGACGACTACCACCGCCTCATTGCCCGTGATGATGTCCAGTGGGTTCGGCTCGATCGCAACGGAGTCGATCACGAGCTCCGGTGGCGTCATCACCCATACGACGCCGGTCAGCTCTTCGAAAACGACGAGCGAGACCTTGTGGTTGCCGGGGCGCAGGTCCGGGATGACGATCTCGACCCGCTCCTCTGCGCCACCTGCCAGGCGGACGTCCGTGCTCCGGGCGGCTGCCTCGTCGACGAGGACCGTCAGCTCACGCTCGCCTGCGCCCCATCCCGTGTTGCCGAGGAGCACGGTCACAGTGACGTCGTCGCCACTGACGACGGCCTCGGGAACCTCGAGCGCTGTCGCGACGAACTTGGGTTGGTAGAGGAGGAAAGCGACAACTGCCGCCGCGATCACCACGACCGCGCTGCCGATGCCGATCCAGACTCCTGGCTTGCGGTGCCGCTGAACCGGTGGCAGTGGGGAAGCCGGAACCGGTGGCGGTGGGGAAGCCGGTGGCGGTGGGCCACCCGCGTCGGCGGGGTAGTGCGCGCCCGCGGTCGGGTGTTCGGTCGGATGCTCGGTCGGACCCATGCTGACCCTCCCGGCACGGGGGGCCGATGAGCCGAATCGGGACTCTCGGTCCTCTGCGTCTCACGCCAGAGTAGCGGCCACGTCGTGGTGGTGTTTGCGCTTCCACGCACAGCTCTCGAGTGGTTGTGTGCGCGAGGCGGGACTCGAACCCGCACGCCCGAAGGCACCAGGACCTCAACCTGGCGCGGCTGGCCTGGGGCGTCGTCGTGGCGGCGGGCCAGCACATGCGGCAGGTGGACCTGGGGGACCGGGTGTTCTTCGACCCGGAGGACCGCGCCGAGGTCGAACTGCAGGCGGTCACGTATCTGCTACTGCGCGAGCAGGCGGTGAAGTCGCTTGACATGGACGCCGTCCGCGCACAGGACGCCGCGCGGCCCGCCTGGGCGGCGATGGCGTTCCACCGCTTCCTGGAGTCGATCCCGAGAGCGCCTTGCCTTCGATTGAATGATCGTATAAGAATCTGAACATGCGTTCAACGCGGCTCTCGCGCGAATCCCCGGATGACCGGTCGACCAAGGCTCGCATCCGGGATGCCGCCATCGACTGCGTCGCTGAGCACGGCGTCGCCGCCACCACGGCCCGGCGGGTGGCGGCTGCAGCCGGGGTGTCAACCGGCCTGGTCATCCACCACTTCGGTTCGATGGACGGCCTGCACGCCGAGTGCGACGAGTACGTCGCGGCCGTCATCCGCCAGCGCAAGAGCGCGGCGATGGAGGTCGGACCCGGCTTCGACCCCCTGGCGGCCATGCGCGGCGCGAGCATGGCGCCGCTGATGGGCTACCTGGCCCGGGCGCTCGTGGACGACTCGTCGGCGGTCAACATGCTCATCGACGAGATGATCGACGACGCCGAGGCCTACATGCGGCGGGGCATCGAGAACGGCATGCTGCGCCCGTCCGACGACCCCCGGGGCCGGGCGGCGGTGCTCACCATGTGGTCGCTGGGCGGGCTCGTCCTGCACCGACATATCGAGCGGATCCTGGGTGTCGATCTCACCGCCCCGGATCTCGGCTCGAACCCGGCCGTCGCCGCCGCTTTCTTCGGCCCGGCCCTGGAGATCATGGGTGAAGGGATGCTCACAGAGTCCTTCGCCCGGCACGTGCGCGGATCGTTCGCCGGGTCCGCCGAGGACCGCAGCGCGACCGCGCCATCCACGCCAGCATCCCCGAACGCTCCGACGGAGCAGCCAGACGAAGGAGTCCCATGACCACTCCGAGCACCATCCACACCCAGGGCCTGACCAAGCACTACGGCGCGGTCGAGGCCCTGACGGACCTCAGTCTCGACGTCCTCCCCGGTGAGGTCTTCGGCTTCCTCGGCCCCAACGGGGCTGGCAAGACCACCACCATCCGGACCCTGCTCGACGAGATCCGCCCGACGTCGGGCAGCGCCTCGATCCTCGGCATGGACTGCCGCCGGGAGTCGGTCGCGATCCGTCGACGGATCGGGTACGTGCCGGGCGACCTGACGATGTACCCGAGCCTGACCGGCCGGGACACGCTCACCTACTTCGCGAACCTGCGCGGCGGCGTCGACTGGGGCTACGTCGACGAGCTGGCCGAGCGGCTGGACGCCGACCTCGCCAAGAAGATCGGCGACCTGTCCTCGGGGAACCGCCAGAAGGTCGGGCTCATCCAGGCGTTCATGAACCGCCCGGACCTGCTGATCATGGACGAGCCCAGCTCCGGTCTCGACCCGCTGGTGCAACGCGAGTTCCAGACCATGCTGCGTGAGGTGACAGCCGAGGGTCGCGCCGTGTTCCTGTCCAGCCACACCCTCTCCGAGGTGCAGCGCGTCGCCGACCGGGTCGGGATCATCCGGCACGGGCTGCTGATCGCGCTCGAATCCGTGACCGAGCTGCGCTCGAAGGCGATCCGGCAGGTCCGGTTCGAGTTCGGCGCTCCCGTCGACGCCGCGGTGTTCTCCGGGGTTCCCGGCGTGCGCAGCGTCGACGTCGACGACGGCCGCATGGTCCTCTCGTTCGACGGGAAGATGGCTGCGCTGCTGACGATCGCCGAGCAGCACGACGTGCTCGACGTCACCACCGAGGAGGCCGACCTCGAGGAGATCTTCCTTGCCTACTACCGCGAGGAGGCGGTGACGGACTGATGCTGGCCACCGTGACCACCAAGACGGTCCGCGACCGCTGGCTGGGGTCGCTTGTCGGAGCGACCGTCCTCGCCCTGTTCCTCTGGCTGGGGATGGCGATCTACCAGCAGATCGACATCTCCATGTACACGAGCATGCCCGAGCTCTTCCTGTCCCTGATGCACATCCCGGAGAACGCCGACGTCGGCAGCCTCGCGTACGGGGCGATCTACGCGTCGTACGGGGGATTGACCCTTGCGTCGCTGGCGCTCGCGCTGGGGTCCGCCGCGATCGCAGGTGAGGAGCGCAACGGCACCATCGGGCTGCTGCTCGCGAACCCCAAGGGCCGCACCAGCGTGCTCGTCGGCAAGGCGACGGCGATGGTGGCCCTCGCCGGGTTCGGAGCGCTGATCCTGGGGGCCGCCGCGGTGATCGTGCCCTCGGCGACCGGCGTCTCCATCACCGGTATGCACCCGGGTGCCCTGGTCTTCCACATCTTCGTCAATGCCGTGTTCTACGGCTTCCTGGCGTTGGCGATCGGGGCATGGACCGGCAGAGCGGCGCTCGCCTCGGGCGTGACGGCGGGCGTGATGATCCTGTCCTGGATCGCGGCGAGCCTCTTCCCGGCGCTCACCGGCCTCGAGGACCTCGCCAAGGCATTCCCCTGGTACTACTACGACGCCGGCCTGCCGGTGTTCAACGGGGTCGACTGGGGTCGGCTCGCGGTGCTGCTCGGCGGCATCGTGGTCTTCGCGGCGGTGGCCGTGATCGGAGTGAATCGGCGGGACCTGCGCAGCCAGTCGGTCGGGACCACCCTGGTCGACCGACTGCGCGACAACCCGTCGACCAAGAAGCTGGCCGATCGGCTGGCGGGCTCCGCTCGCGTGTCCCGGATCTGGATCAAGACGGTCTCCGAGCACCAGGGCCTGGTGATCGTCGTCGGCTATGTGATGTTCCTGCTGATGGGCGTGGCGATGGGCCCGCTCTACGGGCTGATGGACGAGGCGGTCGTGCAGTACGCCGACCAGCTCCCCGAGACGATGATGGCGATGTTCGGCGGCGGGGACATGAGCACCGCCGAGGGGTTCTTCCAGGTCGAGACGTTCTCGATGATCGCTCCGATCGCGATCACGGTCGTGACGGTCGTGATGGCGGCCCGCGGGCTCGCCGGTGAGGAGGCGCGGCGCACCATGGGTCTGCTGCTGGCCAACCCGGTTCCGCGCTCGCGCATCGTTCTCGAGAAGTCGTTGGCGATGGTCGTCAACGCCGCCCTGGTGGGCTTCGCCACATTCGCCGGAGTCGCCATCGGCTCTGTGATCGGGGGGCTCGGCATGAGCATCGCCAACATCGCCGCGGTCTCGTTGCTGGTGACGCTGCTGGGGCTGGTTTTCGGCGGCCTGGCTCTCGCGCTGAGTGCCGGCACCGGACGGACCGGCATCTCGGTCTACGTCACCTCCGGGGTGGCCCTGTCCCTCTACCTGGTCAACTCGTTCGTGCCGCTCAACGACGACCTGGCCGGCTGGGCCAGGTGGTCGCCGTTCTACTACTACCTGGGCGGCGATCCGCTGAAGACGGGCATGCAGTGGGGGCACGGCGCGCTGTTCGTCGGCCTGTTCCTGGGGCTGGTGGGGCTGTCGGTGGTGCTGTTCCAGCGTCGCGATCTCCGGCAGGTCGGCTGAGTCCCGCCGAGGGCACACGATGGTGCGCGAGGCGGGACTCGAACCCGCACGCCCGAAGGCACCAGGACCTAAACCTGGCGCGGCTGCCAGTTACGCCACTCGCGCTCACCGGTGAGCCTAGGGCAGCCCCGCGGGCTGGTCAGGCCGACGCCGGGCTCAGGCCGGCGCCAGCTCTCGGCGCAGCCGCCCGACGTGCCCGGTCGCCTTGACGTTGTACTGCGCCAGCGCCACCCGGCCGTCCGGGCCCACCACGACCGTCGACCGGATCACGCCCTCCAGCACCTTGCCGTACAGCTTCTTGTCGCCCCAGGCCCCGTAGGCGCGCAGCACGGCCCGGTCGACGTCGGAGGCAAGGGGGTAGGTGAGGCACTCCGCGGCGGCGAACGCCGCCAGCTTCGGCACCGGGTCCGGTGAGATGCCCAGCACCTGGAAGCCCGCGTCGCACAGGTCGGGCTGCACGTCCCGGAAGTCGCCGGCCTCGAGGGTGCACCCCGGGGTCATCGCCGCCGGGAAGAAGAAGATCACCACGCTCTGGCCGCGCAGCGCGGAGAGCGTGATCCGGCCGCCGTCAGCCGTGGGCAACGTGAAGCCGGGAGCCGGGTCGCCGACGGCGAGCTGGGGCATGTGGTCCTCCTCGGGGCGGGCGTCCAGTCTATCCGGGCAGGCCGTACGGCCGGAGGCCACCGGTCCCGCTGGGGTAGCGTCGTCAGGGTGAGCACCGACCCCGTCCGCCCCACCCCGGCAACCACCGGACCCCCACTGGTACGGATGCTGCACGACCGGGTCCTTGTCCGTCTGGACACCGAGTCCGCCGAGCGGTTGTCGTCCTCCGGGATCGTCATCCCGGCCACTGCCAGCGTCGGCAAGCGGCTGGCCTGGGGCGTTGTCGTTGCGGCCGGGCAGCATGTGCGGCAGGTGGACCTGGGGGACCGGGTGCTCTTCGACCCGGAGGACCGCGCCGAGGTCGAGCTTCAGGCAGTCACGTATCTGCTGCTGCGCGAGCGGGACATCCACGGGGTCGCCGAGCCGGAGCACGCGGGCGAGGGGACCGGTCTGTACCTGTGAAGGGGGCCGGTCGATCTACGTTGCGGGCGGAGCAGACCGATGGTGCGGTGTGCTCATGTACCGCCCAATATGTGCCGATCCCAAGGGCGAGAGAGGGGTGGTACTTGTGGGCAGCGTCCCGCGCGATGAGGACGCCGTCACGGCCGCTGAGCCGGACGACGAGGTGACGCACGCCGTCGAGCAGGCGTCCGCCGAGGTGATGGCCCTGCTCAGCGAGCACGTCCCGCTGGCGCTGCTGGCCGACCTGGCCGAGCCCGCCGGGCCGTCGTCGCCGGCGATCCTGGAGGACGAGGGCCTGCCCGAGGTCGCCTGGTGGGAGTGAGCCCGGTCCGTCACCCGAGCACCTGAGAGCGACCCTGAACGGTTTCGTCGCCCGACGAAGCCGGTGGTAGCCTCGTGCACCGCGCGCCATTAGCTCAATTGGCAGAGCAGCTGACTCTTAATCAGCGGGTTCGGGGTTCGAGTCCCTGATGGCGCACTTGCTAGGCCTCTGACCTGGGGTTTCTCAGGGTCAGAGGCACGCGCTCCGGGACGCTCTCGATCAGATTGACTACTTACTGACGAGATTCGCGGCTCTCATACACCTGACGCCGCGCCCAGTGCGGCCCTGCCTACAGCAGCTCAGCAACCGCGGATGTGTCTGACTTGCGCCCCAGGTACTCGCGCGCGGTCATCGAGGGGTCCGCGTGGCCGAGGACGTTCGCCACGGTGGCGAGACCGACGCCTTGAGCGTCGAGCAGCGTGGCGACGGTGCGCCGGAAGGTGTGCGGGCTCGCCCAGGGGAAGCCGGCCCGGTCGAGGAGTCCGCGGACTGCCCGGGTGGTGTTGCGGCGGTCGCGACGCTGACCTGTTCGAGGTGCGGGAAAGACGAAGCCGCTGACCGCGATGCCCTCGAGCTGGACTCGACGGCGCATGACATCCGCACACCAGCCCGGCAGGTGGACCGTACGGTCGGCGTGTTCGGTCTTGGTGCCTCTGAGATGCGCGCCGGCTGTCGCGCCCTCACCCTTCGACAGGTCGATGTCGTCCCAGCGGAGGTTCAGGGCTTCGCTGATCCGTGCGCCGGTGACTGACAGGAATGCGATCAGGTCGGCCACGTCGGCGGTCCGGGCTCGATCGTCGTACAGCGCCAGGGCTACGACGGCGTCGCGCTCCGCTCGCGTGAAGGCTCGGTCCGTGTCGCGGGCCATGTCCTCGTCGCTGACGCCGGCCTGACGCAATCGCTGGGCCCGCGCACTGGTGGAAGGACCGACCAGAGACGCGCGCCGAGGCACGGGGACCTGTCGAGCTGCGTTCACATCGAACAAGCCCTCCGCCACGGCTTGCCCGATCACCAGCGAGATGATCGTCCGGGCGGTCTTGGCGGAGCCGGTGCCGTGCTCGTCGGCAACCGCGCGGAGGAACGACCGGATCGGAGGCACCCGGTTGGCCTGGGCGAGCGTGAATGACACGAACGGTGTGTCTCGGAGGTACCGCTGCCACGCCGCGCGGTACTGATCGCGAGTGCTGTCTGCCAGGCTCGAGTCCGGTCGATCGACGCTGACGAGCCAGGAGGCACCTGCCTCGGCGAACGTCATGTCTCGACGCATGGCGTCGCCGGATCTCGGCTCCACGCGGTCTCGGAGCTTGAGTCGCAGAGCGCGCTCGGCGGCGGCCCCTGAGGGCTTCCGGGTCGCGGTACCGGCATCGAATGCCGATGCCTGGCGCAGTGCGCCGTCGAGGTCTCTCACGTAGGTCCTCGCCTGGTAGCGCTGGGGACGCTCGTCGTCCCGGGCTTTCCGCCACGCTCCGTCCGGGGCGACGACCTGCCCCACGGTCGTCACACGGCCCCAGGTGCCGGGTTCGGTGGGTGGTCGTGCCATCGTGCCGTGGACCCCCTCCCTGACTATCGCCCCATCACCAATGTAGTTCCTCGGTTCGGGGTTGTGGATCTCGTTCGGCCCGGGCGAGCACGTAGCCCAGTCGAACCTGTCTCACCGCAGCCGGCCTGTCCATCGAGGCGCTGGGACGCGGCCCGGCGGGGCGGTGATCGCGTCGACCAGGCTTTGGGTGGCGGTGTGCGCCGGGCGCCACTTCGGGTCGGCGCCCAAGGTGCCGTCGCCTGCCAGGCGGGTCAGGGCGGCCAGGACGTGGCGGCAGGCGGACGGGGAGGCGACCACCCGCGCGACGCACTCGGTGAGGTCGTGGGACTCGACCACCACCCGGTCGACCACCTTGACCTCGAACGCGCCTGGCGCAGCGGTGCGCCGGGCCTCGTGGGCGGCCTTGCGACACGCCCCCGAGCAGAACACTGCCGGGCGTCCCCTGCCCGCAGGTGGGGGCAGGGGACCGCCGCAGTACGCGCAGCTTGCGACCGGTCGGACTGCTCGGGTGGTGCCCATGGACCGCACCCTACTTTGCGTTACCGACGAAACTTCTGCCCGCGGATGCAAGAGGTGTGTGGGGCAGTGAATGGAGGCAGATCGGCCGCGTCGAGGATCGGGGAGGTTGTCACGGGGGACGACGCGGGGGATCGGCGGTGGGCGCCGCGTCGGGTGTCGGTGAGCACGTGAGAGCGCGTGACGGCCTCAAGGGCGGGAGCGACGCGAAGGAGCGGAGGTCGTCATGGCGGATCAGACAGCGAGGTGCCGGGCGCGGCGGGCGGTATTGGAGGCGCGGGCCAGGAGAGCCGAGCGGGCGAAGCGACGCAACGCGCCCGGGCTCGAGGTGGCCGCCGCGCTGGCCGAACGCGACGCGGTCACGGCGGCCTGCGAGGCCAGGGCCGGGCAACCGCTGGTGAAGCTCACCGACCAGGAAGGCCTCGGCTTCGCCGAGGCGATCGAATGGTGCGGCGCAGAGTCACTCACGGCGCGGGAATCCGCGTCGCTGTGCCATTCCGCGCGCTGGCGAAGTGAGCCGTGGCGCGCCCGAGTGGCCCCGGCCGTGCGAGGGAGGGGCCGTTCGCGAGGCAACGTTGAGGTCATGGCCGACGCACGGTCATGCCGATGAGCGGATGGGGGGCACGGCCGGAGTTGTCTCGTTCCCGGTCTGATGGAGAGCCTCCACTTACGTCGGCACGAGACCGACCGCCCGGGACTGGCCCCGGCTGAGCGTCAGCGCCGGGATCGCATCCCTTGGCGGCGCGATCGGGGATCGCGAGCGCCTCATCTGCGCGGCCGACCAGGCGCTGTAGGAACTGCCCGAGGCGGCAGCGGTCGTGGACCGTTCCATCTGGTCCGTCTGGCCGCTGACGCGCTGGACCAGTGCCGGCTCCGGGTCCAGCAAGGGTTCCACGGCCACCGTGGCCGCAAAGACGATCCGTTCTACCGGTCCCGGCGCACCCTGCACACCGGGGCCGACCTGCTCACCGACAAGCAGCGCGAGCGGCTCGAGGCCCTGTTCGCGACCGACACCCATGTCGAGATGGAAGCGACCTGGGGGATCTACCAGGCCATGATCGCCGCCTACCGCGAGCCCGACCGTGTCACGGGAAGAACACTGATGGGGAACCTGATCGACTCGGTCAGCCGCGGCGTCCCCGCCGCGTTCACCGAGACGTTTTGGTCCGCATCCTCGTGGCTCCTGGGCTCCCGGGCCTCCTGGTCAGGTGAAGATGCTCACTCCTCCGGGGCCGACCAGCAGGCCGACAACGATGAGGACGATTCCCCACAGCAACTGCTTCCGCACGATTGCAACTATTCCCGAGATCACGAGTACGACAGCGACGATCCACAAGAGGGTAGCCATTATGTTGACCTCCGGTCAGAGAGTTCTTCGTCGTTCGAAATATACCGGGTATCACTCGAAGCGCATGCTGAACGACCTGGGCGGACCTGATTGGCTGGGTGAGGCAGTGGGCGTTGGACGTCGGCGTCGTGGCCTGCGAGGAACCCTTGCTGCACAAGCGCGATCGTGTGGAGAGCAGCTGACGGGGTGGCTGGCCCTCGCTGGTCCCGTCCGCCTAGCGGAAAGGGTTCCGAGGGGGACGACAGCGCCGGGCCGGCCCTCTCGACGGTACGAAACGTCGGCTCCGCCCGTACCTGAACGAGTGAGCAGCCCACGGCGTGCTTCGATACGGCTGTCCCCGCGACTGACCTGCGCGGGACGCGCGGTGTGCGCTCTCAGCCCCCAAGAGCTGGCAGTCACGACCCTGCGCCGAGGCTCCCGACGGCCCGGGCGATGACCAGGAGCGAGGTCAGGAGCGCTGCGGTGGCCTGCACCCCCATGGCATCTTCGCGCGCGAGGACAGCGGCATCGTGTCGGTGGGGCTGAACGCACTGGAGTTCGTAAGCGACATGTACAGGTAGTCCCCGAAAGTCGGGACCCAGCCGCTGGTTCCACTGGCACCGGCGGCGACCTCGGTCACGGCGTCGTCGTTCTCGTCCTGGGAGAAGCGCCAGTCCGCCGGTGGCAGCTGGTCTCGGCGCTCCACGCGCCGAGCGACCGGTCCACCGCGGTCGATCTCCCAGGCCAGCAGGGCGAACCCGTTCACGTTCGTCAGCCAGACCTGCAACGCACCCACCAGCAGCCCGCCTGCGGGCCCGATCGGAAGCACTTCAGCTGTTGTTGCGTGACGTCAGTCGAGGCAGGCGATCGGAGGACGCTGCCCTCGAGACCCACGAACGGGTGACCGCACGCACGATGCGGCTGCTCGGCGATCGGGTCTCGCGCCGCACGGCGTGGCGGATCGCCCGTCAACGGGGCTGGGAGACGCTACGCGACGCGGAGTACCTGGCGATCACCCAGCTGCAGGCCGACGCGCTGGTCACGGTGGACCCCGACCTGGCCGCCAAGGCAGCGGGCGTCGTCCCGGTCGCTCCCCTTCACGTCCTGCTCGACGAGAACTAGATTCTGACGGGTCACTTGCTCAGGACCATCGCACCGGGGGCGACGTTGGCCGAGATCCTGCTCTTCCACCACGCACAGGGATTGACGCCCGGCGTCCGGGCCTTCGCCGATGAGCTTCGCAGCGCCGGGCACACCGTCCATACGCCCGACCTGCTCGACGGTCGACTCTTCGACAGCATCGCCGAAGGAATGGCGTACGTCGAGCAGATCGGGTTCGAGGAGATCCTCGATCGCGGGACCCGCGCGGCCGAGGGCCTGCGCGCCGGGCTGGTCTACGCGGGCTTCTCGCTCGGCGAGATGCCGGCCCAGATGCTCGCCCAGACGCGGCCTGGAGCGCTTGGCGCGTTGCTGTTCTACTCCTGCATCCCCGTCAGCGGCGAGTGGGCGTTCGGCCCGTGGCCGGACGGGGTCCCCGTGCAGATCCATGGGATGGACGCCGACCCGATCTTCGCGGGCGAGGGCGACATCGACGCCGCGCGAGAGATCGTGGCCACCGCCGAGGACGCCGAGCTCTTCCTCTACCCCGGCGACCAGCACTACTTCGCCGACAGCTCGCTGCCCTCCTATGACGCCGACGCCACAGCGCTCCTGACCCGGCGGGTCCTGGAGTTCCTCGATCGCGTCTGACCAAACGCTCGGATCATCAGCGGGCCGGTGAGGTCGTCGCCACCTGTCCCCGCACTCGCACCCACCGCCACGACGACGACGGCGCACCCGCATCTGGCCGCTGTCGGCGCGTGAGCGTCCGACCATGCCGCGTTGAGGGCGGCTACGCTCGCCCGCATCTGCCGCGCTCCGCGCGTTGGGCGGCGTAAACCTGGTCTTGCCAAGTCGCTTCATGAGCGCCACAATTGTGGCCATGAGTGTCGAGCCGTTGCGCGAGGTCCGGGATCACTTCAGCGAGGTCGTCGATCGTGTCGAGCACGAGCACGAGCGTGTGACGGTGACCCGCAACGGGCGGGCTGCCGCAATCATCCTCAGCCCGGAGGATCTGGCCGAGCTCGAGGAGACCCTTGCGGTGCTGAGCGACCCGGACGCTCTGGCAGACATCCGAGAGGCCGACGCGGCGTACACGTCCGGTGACGTGGTGCGCGGTGTGGACGCGGTGCGTTCGCTGCGGTCGTGACCGAGCCCTACGAACTGGTCCTTGCTCCGCCGGCAGTCCGGGCCGTGCAAGCACGGCTGCCCGAAGCGGTGGCAGCAGCCGCGATCGAGTTCGTCACCGGTGCACTCCTGGAGAACCCCCGCCGCGTCGGCAAGCCGCTACGCGGCGACCTCGCCGGCATCCACTCGGCACGTCGCGGCACCTATCGAGTGCTCTACCGGATCAACGACGACCGCCACGAGGTCGTCGTCCTGCGCATCGACCATCGCGGCGAGGTCTACCGCCCCCAGTGACCGCACATGCCGCTGACATGGCGCGCGGCTACAGCTGGAGGTGGAGGCGCAAGGCGTCGTCGAGCTGGGTCATCAGGTGGGTGGGAACGCGGCCGATCACTGGGCCCAACCGTTCGACGGACACCGACCTGACTTGTTCGGCCTGCGCCTTGGAGTCGACTCGAAGGCCCGCCTCGTCGGCTGGCAGGAGCACCTGGAAGGGGAACACCCGGGCGACTGTGCTGGTGACCGGAACGACGGTGACCACGCCGCGACCAAGTCGTGCAGCGGTGGCATTGGCGCGGTCGTTGCTGACGATCACGGCCGGGCGACGCTTGTTCGCCTCACTGGGCCGGGCCGGGTCCAGGTCGGTCAGGCGGATCTCACCGCGCAGCATCAAAGAGCCCGTCGGCCGCGGTCGACTCCCACGCCGCGGCGTCACCCGAGGCCTCCCACTCGTTCCACGCGGCGGCGTAGGACTCCTCGAGCTCTGGGTCGCCCAGGAGCCGGATCGCCTGTTGGATCGCCGCAGAACGCGAGGCGAGCCCGGCCGCGTGGGCGTACTTGTCGAGAGCGGCCACCTCGCCCTCGGAGAGACTGACGCTGAGCTTCATGGCCTCATGCTACCCCGGTAGTACTCGGGTGGCTACTCTGGTCGCCTTCTCGGTCATGCCGCACTGCGCGCGGAGGTGTCTCGACCAACCAGACGTGCCGTCCCCCTGGGCTCCAATCCGTCTGGTGGTGCGGGGCCGCATGGCGGAACGTCGTGCGGTTCAGAGCCCTTCAGTAGCCTTCGGTTCCATGGTGACTGGCAGTCCGATCATCCAGTTCGGTATCGCCTCGGAGGGCAAGCGGACGGCGTGTTGGCGGGTGCGTGCCGGCATGAGACAACCCGAGCTGTTCTTGGAACGCGAGGGGTACGGCAAGCACTTCCACTTCAGTCTGCACGCATCTGGCCGCTGGCACATGAAGGTGAGCCGTGAGGAGCGGGTCAGCTGGGTTCGGCCCGGTGAGATCGTGCCGGGCTACACCAGAGCCGTGGGGGTCGTGCAGCCGGTGGCAACGGCCGTGCGCGAAGACACACCTCCTGAGGGCGCGGTTCTCGTCCCGGTTCGGGTTGATGCTGATCCGACTGCATTCAGCCTGTTCATCGAGCGCCCAGGCGCCAACATCGAGAACAGCTGGCCAGGCAAGAACGCCGCTGGAGCGCTCCTGGTTGGCCGGATACCGCTCGCGGCCGGCGCTGGCACGTGCTGCGTGGTCGCCCGCGAAGAGCCCCTCCAGGTCGGCCAAGCGATGTTTCCACGTCCCAGTGCGGACGAGTTGCGCAGGATGAGGGAAGCTCTGATGCAGGGACCTCTCATCGTGACGATCATTGGCGACCTGCCTGACGGCGCGATCGGGCTGATCGACCTGCGCGTCGACGAGGAATCCGTCTTGGCAACCCTCTGAGCCGCGCCGCCGGGTCACTAGTGCAACGATTCAGCCCAAGCCTTGGGAGCCGGACGGTGCGCTGGTACCGCCTCCAGATGTCAGTTTGATCATGAGTCGGCAGCTGTGCGCGAACGTCTGCTCATGCCGCGCTCCGCGCTTCGGGTGCTGTGGAGCTCGGGGCCCGGTTGGCGGATGCTCGACCATGACAACGACTCCGGAGTTCTTGCCCATCCCCGCGATCGGCGAGCAGTGGCGGGCCGATCCGCTGCGCCTTGCGGTCGCCGGGTACCTGGCGCGGTATCGCGGTGAGACGCGGCGTCATGCTGAGTCCGACCTGCGCGCGTTCCTGACCTGGTGCCAGGACCGCGGGCTCGAGCCGCTGGCCGCCCGGCGCCCGCACCTGGAGCTGTACGTGCGGTGGATGCAGGAGACTCGCCGCTACGCGGCCTCGACGGTCTCCCGACGGATGTCGGTGGTCGGGGGGTTCTACCGGACCTGCGTCATCGACGAGATCCTGGAGCACTCGCCGGCGGAGTACGTGCGCCGCCCCAACGTCCCACCCGAGTCACCCACCCTGGGCCTGAGCCACCTACAGCTCGAGGCCCTGCTGACCGCCTCGCGGACCTCCGACAACAGGTGCGACTTCGCCCTGGTGTGCCTCCTGGGATTGCTCGGACTGCGGATCTTCGAAGCCTGCGCGGCCGACATCACCGACCTCGGCGAGGAGCACGGCCACCGCGTGCTGCGCGTGGTCGGCAAGGGCCACAAGGTCGTCCTGGTCCCGCTGCCACCTGCCGTCGCCCGCTCCGTCGACCGCGCCACCGCAGACCGCGCCGACGGGCCACTGCTGCTGAACACCGTGGGCCGCCGACTGGACCGCCACGCGGCCACCCGCCGCCTTCGCCACCTCGCCGCCGACGCCGGCGTCCACCTGCCGCGCATGCACCCGCACATGCTGCGCCACACCTACGTCACCACGATGCTCGACGCCGGCGTCGACCTACGCGACGTCCAGATCGCCGCCCGCCACGCCGACCCCCGCACCACCATGCGATACGACCGCGCACGCACCACCCTGGACCGACACCCCAACTACATCCTCGCCGCCTACATGGCCTCCGGAACATGACCCCCGGGTGCTTCTTGCTCACGCCGTAGCCAAGTGCATCCCAATCCGGTACCGTCTTGGTATGAGCACCCAGATCGCCGTCCGACTCTCAGATGACCTGGTCGCGTTCGTCGACGGCCTCGTCAGTCACGGCGACGCAACCAGCCGTGCCGCCGTAGTGTCCCGGGCCCTCGAGCGCGAGCGTCGTCGCAAGATCGCCGAACGAGACGCAGACATCCTCGTCCGCGCAGGCACGGACCCCGACCTCGACTCGCTCGCGCAATACGCGGCCGGCACCGCGATGGACGACCTCGACTGATGCGACCGATCCACACCGCGCGCCTGGACAAGACGCGACCGGTGCTGATCCTCACCCGAGAGATCGTGCGCCCCCACCTGAGCCGGGTGACCGTCGCGCCCATCACCAGCACCGTTCGCGGCCTGTCCACCGAGGTGCCGGTGGGCCCAGCCAACGGACTCGATCACCACAGCGTCGTCAGCTGCGACAACATCGTCACCATCCCCGTCACTGCGCTCGGGCACCAACTGGGTTTCCTTCTTGCCGAACAAGAAGCCGCGCTGGGCGAAGCGATCCGAGCCGCGTTCGACCTCGACTGAAATCGCCGACGTCACCCACCCCCCGCACGGTCATGCCGCTGTCCGGCATGGCGGCATACCGTTGCACGGTCATGCCGCGCTCCGCGCTTCCGGTGCTGTGGAGCCGTGGGCCCCGCGGGCGGATGCTCGACCATGACAACGACTCCGGAGTTCTTGCCCATCCACGCGATCGGCGAGCAGTGGCGTGCCGATCCTTTACGCCTTGCGGTCGCCGGGTACCTGGCGCGGTATCGCGGTGAGACGCGGCGTCATGCCGAGTCCGACCTGCGCGCCTTCCTGACCTGGTGCCAGGACCGCGGCCTCGAGCCGCTGGCCGCCCGACGCCCGCACCTGGAGCTGTACGTCCGCTGGATGCAGGAGACCCGCCGCTACGCGGCCTCGACGGTCTCGCGGAGGATGTCGGTCGTCGGGGGCTTCTACCGCACCTGCGTGATCGACGAGCTCCTGGAGCACTCACCGGCCGAGTACGTGCGCCGGCCCAACGTTCCACCCGAGTCCCCCACCCTCGGCCTGAGCCACCTGCAGCTCGAAGCCCTGCTGACCGCCTCACGCACCTCCCACAACAGGTGCGACTTCGCCCTGGTGTGCCTGCTCGGGCTCCTCGGGCTGCGGATCTTCGAAGCCTGCGCAACCGACATCACCGACCTCGGCGAAGAGCACGGCCACCGCGTCCTGCGCGTGGTCGGCAAGGGCCACAAGGTCGTCCTGGTCCCACTACCCCCGGCCGTCGCACGATCCGTCGACCGCGCCACCGCAGATCGCACCGACGGGCCCCTGCTGCTGAACACCGTGGGCCGCCGACTGGACCGCCACGCCGCCACCCGGCGCCTACGCCACCTCGCCGCCGACGCCGGCGTCCACCTACCGCGCATGCACCCCCACATGCTGCGACACACCTACGTCACCACGATGCTCGACGCAGGCGTCGACCTACGCGACGTGCAGATCGCCGCCCGCCACGCCGACCCCCGCACCACCATGCGCTACGACCGCGCCCGCACCACCCTGGACCGACACCCCAACTACATCGTCGCCGCCTACATGGCCTCCGGGACCTGAGCACAACGGAACCCGTCAGCGGAGTGCGCCTGCAAAGTGACCGATTCATGGCCTGCTACCTGTCTGATTCAAGGCATGCGATCTGTATGGTGGGGGGATGGAGTACCTTCGCCGAATCATCGATGACGAGCTGGACGAACTCTTCTCGCAGGTGCCGGCGATCGCCATCGACGGGCCCAAGGCGGTCGGCAAGACGACCACAGCCGAGCAGCGTGTCACGGACCTGCTCAAGCTCGACTCCCGAGCCAGCCGGACAGCGATCCAGGCCGACCCCGAACTGGTCCGAGCCAGGGCCCGGCCACTGCTCATCGACGAGTGGCAGAAGGTCCCTGAGGTCTGGGACGTGGTGCGCCGGGTCGCGGACGAAGACCCCACCGGGGGGCAGTTCCTCCTGGTCGGCAGCGCCGCCCCCGCGCCGGGCGCGACGGCCCACTCCGGGGCGGGGCGGATCGGCCGGCTCCGGATGCGCCCGATGACGCTGTCCGAACGAGGAGTCACCGAGCCCACAGTCAGCCTGCGCGCCCTGCTCGCCGGTGGTCGGCCCCGGCTCGGCGGCTCATGCGCACTCCGGCTCGCCGACTATGCCGAGGAGATCCTCGCCTCGGGATTCCCCGGCCTTCGCGGCCTGAGCCCACGCGCCCTGAACTTCCAGCTGGACTCCTACCTGCACAACGCAGTCGATCGCGACGTTCCAGAGCAGGGCCTGGCGGTCCGCAAACCCGAGACCATGCTGGCCTGGCTGCGCGCCTACGCCGCGGCCACCGCCTCCACCGCCAGCTACTCGCGGCTGCTCGACGCGGCCACCCCGGGCCAGAGCGACAAGCCCGCCCGCAGCACCAGCATCGCCTACCGCGACGTGCTCACCCAGCTCTGGCTCCTCGACCCTGTCCCCGCATGGGGGCCTCCGGGCAACCCCTTGGCGCGCTTGGGGCAGGCACCTCGCCACCACCTGGCCGACCCCGCCCTGGCCGCCCGACTGCTCGGACTCAGCGCAGGCGCTCTCCTCGACGGAGACGGAGCCCCCCTGGGCCCGCAAGCGGGCACGATGCTCGGGCACCTGTTCGAGTCCCTGACCACCCTGTGCGTGCGAGTGCCCGCGCAGGCCGCCGAAGCCACCGTCGGCCACCTACGCACCCGCAACGGCGACCACGAAGTCGACCTCGTTGTCGTTCGCGGAGACGGCAAGGTCCTCGCCATCGAGGTCAAGCTCGCCACCACGGTCGAGGACCGAGACACCACCCACCTGCACTGGCTCGCCGAGCACCTCGGCGACACCCTCCTCGATGCCATCGTCATCAACACCGGCCCGCAGGCCTACCGCCGCCCCGACGGCATCGGCGTGATCCCGCTAGGCCTCATCGGCCCGTAGTCGAACGCACGGTCATGCCGCGTTGAGGGCGGCTACGCTCGCCCGCATCTGCCGCGTTGAGGGCGGCTACGCTCGCCCGCATCTGCCGCGTTGAGGGCGGCTACGCTCGCCCGGATCTGCCGCAATCCG
>JBBRCL010000039.1:0-27911 GCA_038204895.1 Actinomycetales bacterium
CTGGACCCCCTGCCCACCCAGCGCGCCACCACCGCCATCGCCGAGCTCTGTGAGCACCTGACCGCCACCCAGACCCGCTACCCCGGCACCGACCTCGTCCTACGCTACGAAGTCAAAACCCACCCCTGACCACACACGAAAAATGACGCCATGTCAGGAGTCCTGAACCCCGCGAGGTCGTCCTTCCGACGCGAGGTCGTCCTGTGCAGAGGACGACCTCGCGTGCAGAGGACGACCTCGGCAGCCCGAGCCAGGGATTCGACCCGTCGCACACCGGCCTGCGGGTCGCGGTCGGCGGACGCCGCGTCCCGCTGCTCGGGTGAGCGTCAGAGCGACGCCCCGACGGCCCGCAGCACGAAGGTCTCGGTCGCCGGCGCCGCGGTGTCCCGCTTGCGGCTCCGCGCTCGACCCTCGCCGGCTGGCCCGCCCGACCGGGCGGCCAGGCATGCGCTGACCAAGGGCACCGTGACGTCCAGCGGCTGGTTTGCGAACAACCCGGCGGCCATCCCGTTGCCCAGGATGCGTCGCAGCACCGCCTCGACCGGTTGGGCGTGCTCGCCGAGCTGAACCTGGGTGGCCGGCGAGACAGCGCCGCGCAGCCCCTGCGGCATGTGGAACGACGGCCGGACCCGAAGGTTGTGGCGGACGTAGATCCGCAGCTGTTCCACGGGGTCGGTCGTGCCGTCGAGCGCCTGCTCGAGCCCCGCCAGGTACCGCTCGGTCTCGTAGGTGACGAACTCGATCAGCAGCGACTCCTTGTCCCGCACGTGGTTGTAGACCGACGTCCGTCCGATGCGCGCGGCCCGAGCGACGTCCGCCAGCGAGATCGAGTCGAAGCCGCGCTCCTCCATCAGCGTGGCGAGCGCCGCGAAGAGCCGTCTGCGGGTCTCCTCACGATGCTCGACGAGCGAAGCGCCGATGATCTTGGGCACCTGACCATTGTCCCCGACGCGCGCCCCGTTCGACGCCCGGACGACCACCGGGTGGCGAACGGGCGTTGACCGGCCCCCTGGCCAGGGTCGGGGGATGAGCAAGCCGGAGCTGGGCCGGATCGAGCCGGACACCAAGGACTGGACCTGGGTGCTGCAGCGCCCCTGCCCGGAGTGCGGGATGGCGGCGGGCTCCGTCGTCGTCACCGAGGTGCCGGACCTGCTCCGGGGCTACGCGGAGCGGTGGCGCGAGGTGCTGGCCAGACCCCACGCCGCCCGGCGGCCCGCGCCCGGTGTGTGGTCGCCGCTGGAGTACGGCTGCCACGTGCGCGACGTCTGCCGGGTGATGCAGGGCCGCGCCATGCTCCTGCTCACCGATCACCTCCCCCCGTTCCCCAACTGGGACCAGGACGCCACCGCGATCGCCGAGCGCTACAGCGAGCAGGACCCGGCGACCGTCGCCGTCGAGCTCGTGCGGGCCGCCGACGCCGCAGCGATCACTTTCGCGGGGGTCGAGGGCGAGCACTGGCAGCGGATAGGGTGGCGCAGCAACGGCTCACCGTTCAACGTGCAGACCCTGGCGCAGTACCTCGTGCACGACGTCCGCGGCTGACGGCAGCGACGTCTGCCGGACCCCCGAACGGCGGACTTCCCACCCCGGTCATGCACATCTTTCGTCCACACCCCTGTGCGTTGCGCCTCTCCCACGGGGGCCCGCATGTGGATGAAGCTGTGACTTGCCGGTGGATGAAAATCCGGGCCGCGAAGGTCTTGCGGGCCGGTTGGGGCCGGACTAGAACTGCATCATCGGCACAGCAGAACCGCCGCACCGAACGGGGAAACTCGGGAGGGTCCGGTCAGGGCAACCTGGCTTGGACGGCGGATCTGAGGTGGCGTACCGACCGGAAATCGGCGGATCAGTTCTTCGGGTTTCGGCCTGGAGAGTCCCCCCCGGGGCAACCTGGAGGGCTGCGGATGGCGACGCAGGGTCTTGTGCGAACTGGCCGGACGTGATCGACCTGGATCGTTCGCCCCGCGGGCAACCGTTGGGTAGTGGTCCACCGCATCGTCAGAGCGGGACCGTTGTTCTGGTTCTTCCGAGCAATCTGATTCCGGTTCGCCGGGAACGTTGAGCTCTGGGTCATCAGGACATATGTTCCGGTTCGCCGGGTTGTGGTTCTGGTTCGCCAGGCCACTCCGGGTTCGCCGGGATACCTGGTCGAGATCACAGCAAGGCCCCTCGGACGCTTACTCCGAGGGGCCTTTGCTGTGGGGGCTTGACCAGCGCCTCCAGGCTAGGGGCAGCGCTGCCGACGTCCGCGGAACGACACGCGGCCAACCGATGAACTCTTGGTCACCTGCCGGCCGGCCCGGACGAGCCACAGGCTCAGCTCGTCGACGTGTGCTCCGCGCGCAGCAGGCCGAAGTGCAGCGTGCCGCTGACGCTGCCGTCCGCGTGCTGGTGGTTCTGGCGGATGTGGCCCTCTCGGACGAACCCGCACCGCTCGGCCACCCGCAGGCTGCGCAGGTTGGTGTCGTCGCACTCGAGCCGGACGCGGTGTGCGCCGAGCGGACCGAAGACGAAGCCGAGCGCACCCTTGACCGCCTCGGTCACGTACCCGTCGCCCTGGTGGTCGACATCGGCGAAGTAGCCGATCTCGAACTCCGGCAGGTCCCAGCTGCGGACTCCGACGTACACCTGCGCGACGAACTCCTGGGTGCGGTTCAGGAAGGCGCCCATGAAGAACGCGTCGCGCGCCGTCCAGGTGGCCGCGAGCTGGCGCACGAGGTTCTCGGCGTCGTCCTCGGTCACCAGTGACCTGGCCGGGTTGTCGGTCTCGTACCGGGCCAGGTGGGTCAGGTTCCGCTGAGCCATCGCGAGGTACCACGGGCCGTCGTCCGGCTGGTAGGCGTGCAGCAGCAGGCGTTCGGTCTCGAAGCCGGTGGGGATGTCCAGCAGGAACTTGTGCATCGGGACGTGAGGCTACGCCGGCCGTGGTGAGCAGCGCACGGAGATTCGGGCTCAGCCGACGGCGTCGAGCTCCCGGCCGATGCTCCGAGCCCACTCCTCGATCGCGGCCCAGTCCCGGCCGTCCACCTCGGGCATCAGCGCCTTGCCCGCGGGCAGCGCGCGGATCGCCCGGTCCCGGATCCCGAGCTTCTTGGGATCGAGGGCGCCGTCGAACACCTGGTGGCCGAGCGCGCCGACCTCCGCGCGGAGCTCGTCGACACCCTTGGGCGTGGCGCCGCCCTCCAGCTCCTCGCCGGTCTTCTCCGGCACGACCGCGCCGGGGAGCGGTCCGCTGCTGAACAGCCACACCGGACGCTCGGCCAAGGTGGCCCGATGCTTCTGAACGAAGTCGGTCGCGGGCTTGAGCCACGACCCGAAGTACACGGCGCTGCCGACGACGACGGCTTCCGCGCCGGCCAGGTCCGCCTTGTCGACCGGTCGGGCCTGTGCCGCGTGACCGGCGGCGGTCAGCGTCGCGGCGATCTGCTCCGCGATGCCCGCCGTCGCGCCGTACTTGCTCGCGTAGGTGACCAGGACTGTCATGACTCCTCCTCGTCGGCCAGGAACGTGGTGATCGCTCGCTGGGCCGACCGGTGACCGAGCACGCTCATGTGGCTGCTGCGAGGGTAGAGCAGCAGATGGCCGTCCGGGATGCCCCGAGCGGTCCGCAGGAACAGGTGGGTGGAGTAGAAGCCGTCGCGCCCGCCGGCCACCACCAGCGTCGGTGCCGTGACATCGCCCAGCCGCGCCATGACGTCGAACGCGTCCTCGGCCTCGACGGTGGCCAGCATGTCCGACGCGTCGTCCGGGTCCATGGCTCCGCCGGCGAGCCACATCATCGCCGAGGTCAGCCGGCGGGTGACCGGGCCCCCGGCCAACGCCGGCCCCAGCTGGGCCCAGGCTCGGCGTGGCTCCCCGGCCTGGGTCAGCTCGGCCAGGACGTGCTGACGTCGCCGGCCGTCCTCGCCCAGCCGGGCCGCCGCGCAGGCCAGCACGAGCCGGGACACCAGGTCCGGGTGGTCGACGGCCAGCTGCAGCGCGACGGACCCACCGGTCGACGTGCCAAGGACGGGCACCGGGCCACCGAACTGCCCCCGGATCGCGGTCGCGACGTCGTCGGCCAGATGGCCCATGGTGGTGCCCGGCGCCAGGCTCGGACGCCGCTGGACCAGGTGCACCGTGAACCGGCGCGCCTGCGGGCGGAGTCCTCGGGTCTGGGTGGTACGGCCGAAGCCGGTGGGGTTGCGGTGGTGCGGGCCGAACCCGGGGAGCGCGAGGAGCGGCGGGCCGCTGCCGAACGCCAGGAACGGCAGACCGCCGGGAAGCGTGCCCTCGCGGAGCTCCACGGCTCCATCGCACACCCGGGCGACGGCACGCGGAAGGGGATTCGCCGATCAACGGGGTGGTACCACGCGACCGGTGCCGCCCTTGGAGCTGCCGAGGGCCGTCACGTCAACGGCCGCTGCCTCCGGCGCGAGGTCGTCCAGGCGGTGCAGGACCGTCAGGAGCATGGCCGTCGCGAAGGCCGACGGCTGCTTCTTCTGCCCGAACGAGTGGTTCTCGAACCCCCGGTAGGTCGAGCGAGGGACCACCCGGCCGGCAGCGTCGGTGTTGTAGGCGACCTGGCAGGCGGCCACCTCGGCGAGGGCGCGGCGGTCCTGGTCGGCGGCGTCGGGCCCGCGCCGCAGCGCCGGGTACCGCCCCAGAACGTCGAGCATGCCGAAGGCGCCGTACCAGGTGACCGGCCACTTGGCCTGCTTGAAGCCCCTGCCGTGGCCGAACATGTAGGGCTTCTGGCTGCCGCGGCGGCGCCAGCCCGCCAGGCTGACCCGCGCAACGTCGAGGATGCCGGGCGGCCGGTCGCCGTCCGGGACGCGCGAGAAGGCCCGGAGGGCCTCGAGGGTCACCTGCGGGCACATGTCGGCCTTGCGGCCGGGACCGCGGAAGCCGGTGGTGGAGGCCGGCAGGCACGGCCAGGCTCGGCCCTGGTCGGTGTCGGTGAGGTCCGCGGTCATCGCGGCGAGGGCGGCCCGGACACGGGGGTCGTTGCCGCGGCCATACCGGAGCAGGACGTCGACCACGGCGTGGTGGTCGCACAGCAGCCATCCCCAGGCCGGGTCGGCCGTGCCGCGCAGCGGCACGAAGGCGGGGAAGTGCCCGTCGGATTCCTGGTGGTCGAGCATCTGGTCCAGCACGCGGTCGACGCGCAGGTCGTCGCCGGCGCGCACGCCGCGGTCCGCCAGGAGGGTGAGCAGGTTCGGGGCGTAGTGCGGGTGGTCGTGGCCGGAGAGGGGGTGGCCGCTGTCCCACGGGTCCAGCCGGTCGAGCAGGTCGCAGGTGGCCGGGTCGACGAGCACGGCCCGACGCGCGGCGAGCACCTCGGGATCGTCGTCGCGCCGGTCCAGGACGCCGGTCAGCAGGGCCCAGCGCGCCGCCGGGTCGTCGTCGGCCGCGACCCATTCGCGAGGGTCGGTGAACAGGTCGGCCCAGGCCCACGTCGTCATCGGGAGCACGGGCCGACGCTACTGCGAGCGGCCGACGTCGGCGGCTGTCCGGCATCGGGACCACGGCTACCTGCTCGCCGCAGGTCACTCACCCGCCGTACAGCGCGTCGAGCCAGGTGGGGCGGGCCGCGGCGGACCCCGAGTCGATCGCCGACCGCCAGGTCTCGTCGGAGAGCCGCTGGGTCGACTCGAACTCCCGGTAGGCGTTGACCGCGCCGGCGGCCACCTCGAAGCCGCCGTCGGCGGTTGGCACCACGACCAGCAGCCGGTCGAAGCGCGCGGTCGCGAGCTCGAGGTAGCGGTCCTGGGAGCTCGCGATGTCGGCAACCAGTGCGGCGTCCTGGTCGGACTCGGGCATCGAGTCGTCGGCGGCCGGGTCGGACGTGAGCCAGACGAGCTGCTCGATCGTGCCGCCCGTGTCGCGCAACCGCTCGTTGTCCGCCGCCGAGACCGTGCCGTCGGCGAGCTCGGTGCGCGCGACCCCGGCGAGGAACGTGAGGTGGTCGCCCAGCGCGGTGAGCAGGGTGCCGGCGTCGTCGGTGAGCAGGCCGCGCTGGTCCAGCCCGCGGCGCATGAGGTCGGCGGCTGCGGCGATCCGCTCGAACGCCGCGGGTTCCGGCTCGACCCAGTTGGTCAGCGTGAGCGACTCCTCGCCGCCGGCCTCCGCCCTCGCCTGCTTGGCGTACAGGATCGTGTCGTGCTTGAGCTCGGCGTAGGACGCCATGCCGGTCTGCAGGTCTTTGGCGGCCCACACGTCGGACCGCATGTAGTCGGGGTAGGCGGTGCCGTGCTCGGCGAGCACCGGCTGCAGGGCGTACAGCCATGCGTCGTAGACCGTGGCGCCCCACTGAGCGGTCGGCCGGTTCGCCACCGCCGTGGTCAGCGCGTCGCGCTGCTCGGTGTAGTGCGCGTACGCCGGGGCCCCTGAGGCGTCCAGGACCTGGCGTGCCAGGTCGGAACCGAGCACGGCCGCGGTGTCCAGACCGGACGGCAACTCGCGCGGGCCGTCGGGCGTCCCGACGTTGGGGTAGATCAGCTGGTCCAGGACGTAGGCGTCCAGCACGAACCGGGTGCCCATCACGCGTACGGTCGCGTAGGCCGGGTTGATCTGCACCTGACGGGTGGCGGTGAGCGCCGCGACGGTGGCCTGGATCGCCGCGACGGTGGCCTGGATCGCCGAGTCGTCGGCAAGGCCGCTCGGGTCGTCGAGCCAACCCGGGTCGGCGCCCGTTGCCGCGTCGGCCAGCTCGGCAGGGGTGTAGTCGTCCGCGAGGCCGACCAGGAACGCGGTCGGCTCGTAGACCTGGCGCCACAGCGCGGTCAGCTCGGGGTCGGCGACCAGCGGCCGGGTCGCCAGCAGCCCGAGCCGGGTCGCGTCGATGCCGTCGGAGCAACCCGTGGTGCCCGGCAGGCAGAAGGCGAGCTGGCCGAGGACGGTCATCCCGAGGAAGTACCGGGTGAGGCCGGCGTTGCGGGTGTAGTGCCCGCGCGGCGTGAACAACGAGTAGTCGACCGGGCTGCCGAGCAACGGGGAGGTTTGCGACCCGCCCGCCGCCTGGCTGACCAGGTCGATCTCCTGCTGGGCGAGCGGTCCGGGTGTGACGTCCAGCCCGAGCTCGGCGGCCGCGACCTGGTACAGCTGCTCGACGCGGGAGGCGTGGTCCGCGAGCGGCGTGCCGGCGAGTTCGGCGCTCTGCGCGGCCGCGGCATCGAGCAGCCCTGAGACCAGCGCCTCGAGGGTCGGCAGCAGCCGGGACTGCTCGAGGTCGCGCAGCACCTTGTCGAACGCCAGGTGCCACTCGTGGTAGGCGACGTCGGTGGTGACGTAGGTCGGGATGTTCTCGTACCAGTTCGCCTCGTAGACGAACTGTGCCTGGAAGTAGCCGAGGGTCTCGACCGCGACGCCGTTCGCCGTGAGGGGAGTCTTGAGCGCGGCGACGGATTCCTGGAGAGATCCGGCGACCGTGACGGTGCCCAGCGCGGTGGGTGTCGCCGGGCCGGAGTAGGCCGGGGAGTCCGGGTCGAGCAGCGGGACCCCCGCGAAGTCCGCGAAGGAGACCAGGGACGTGACGGGCAGCCCGCTGAAGCCGGACGGCTCGGCGGAGGCGGTCGTCGACGGCTTCGGCGTCGAGGATGGCGACGGCTCCGGTGTGGTGTGTGCAGGCGGCCGGCAGCAGGCAGGCGACCATGGCGAGCGCGAGCAGGCGAGGGATTCTCATGGTGCAGGCCTTCCGAGGACGACAGGATCGAGCAGGTGGTCCCCGTCGACGTCGGCACAGGCCGGCACGCCGTCTCCGGGGAGGTCGGGAAGGTCGGGCGAGGTGGTGAAGCCGTACCCGCTCCACCTGACGGTGCCGACGCCCACCCGGTCGGTTGCGCCGACCGATGAGGAGTAGGCGAGCACGATGGTGCCGTCGCAGACGGCAACCGCGACGATCGGGCGCAGGACGGTGCCCGCGACCCACTGCTGGTGCAGGTCGCCGTCGTACACGCCCAGGTGCAGCGTGCGGCCCTGCGCGTCGGACGGCACCGGGGTGGCGAGCGTGGAGCCGGCCAGGGTGGGCCGCGCGGGCCTGACGAAGACCACGACCACCTCGTCGTCGCCGTCCCGGTCGACGTCGCCGAGCACCGCGTCGACCACGGTCACGCCGAGGGTCGCGACCAGGTCCGGGTCCGGTGTCCGGCGAGGTTCCGGGGTGACCGGCTCGGCGACGGTGCGCCAGCCGTCGGGGCCTGCGACCAGGTTGACGGCGGGCTCCACCGCGGTGACGGGGTCGCCGGGTGTCGGTGAGGCGGCGCTTGACCCGGAGTGGGTCGCGCTCGGGACGGCGGCCGGGGGCGAGGTGGTGGGTGCGCCGGCCTCGCTCGCGGCCGTGACGGCGACGACCGACACGACGACGACGGCGCCGATCATCGGCAGCAGCCGAGGGACGTCAGCCGTGCCCCGTGCCACGTCTGCGACTCTAGTCGGGCGCGGCGGGCCGGCGTGGGCGGTTGGGGGCGTTCAGTGACGGCGCGGGCGCTCGGCTACGGACCGAGCAGCGCGCACGCGAGCGCGGGGTCAGCCAGGTGGTGCTTGGCGGTGGCGCCCAGCCTGCCCAGGTGGTTGAACCCGGGCAGCCACGGCTCCAGGGGGTCGGCAGGCGGAGCTCAACGCTCCAGTTCGCAGACTCTGAACGCTACGAGTAGCAGGTGGCCATGGGCTCGCAGCCCCCATTGCGTCGGCTACGGGAGCACCGGGACGCCGCGCCGGCGGGCGGTGTCGGCGGGGACCCGGTCGAAGGTGGCCAGGGACGCGTGGTGGTGCAGGGCGACGTCCAGGACGCAGCAGTCGGGGAGCTTCAGGCCGCTGCTCGCGCGGAGCTCGGCCAGGCGCAGGGGTTCGTCCGGGTCGTGCGGCGCGACGTCGATGCCAGCCGCGTGCAGGTCGTCGCGCATCGCCGCGCCGCGGCCGACCCTGACGCCGCCGACGAGGACCTCGGCCATCGTCAGCGCATGCACGAGCATCGAGCCCGGGGAGGCGCCCAGCAGGAGCTCGGTTGCCGCCGCATGATGGGCGTCGTCCGGGTTCAGGTGTGCGATCAGGACGCTGGCGTCCAGGGCGATCACGCCGGCCAGTCCCGCCGCAGCTCGGCGAGGAAGTCGCTCGGGAAGGCGTCGGGGTAGGCGCCGCTGCTGGCTCGCACCGCCGCGCGGTGTGCCGCGTCGTCGGACTGCTCGCGGCGCTCCAACGCCTGGTTGCCGGCGTCGACCAGGCGCAGTAGCAGCTTCGAACGCGGTTCACCAGGCCAGCGGGTCGCGGCGCGGTCGATCGCCCGCGTGATCGCGGGAGTCTCGGTCACCTGGTGCCGAGGGCGGGTGGTGGGCATGGGACTGGTGTACCACTTCTCGTTGAGGTGGTGCACCCGGCGTGTCCTCGTAGCGGAGCCGGCGGCGACAACGGACTTGACCGGCTGACTCCGGCTGACCGCCGACCCGCCTCGCGGAAACATCGGAGCGGGTGACGGGAATCGAACCCGCGCTATCAGCTTGGGAAGCTGAAGTTCTGCCACTGAACTACACCCGCGAGCGCCGCTGACCGGCGCGCCCGACGATGATACCGGCTCGCCAGCCGTGCGTTCAGCCGTGCGTTCAGCCGTGTGTTCAGCCGCGCCAGCGCGGGGCCCTCAGCCGCAGGTGATCGGGTTGACCGCGACCATGTTGAGGGTTGTCGCAGCCGGGTCGGATCCCTCGGTGCTCCAGTACCCGATGTCGTCGATGTAGGTGAGCAGGTTCTGGAAGTTGTCCTGGAACTGCGGCGCGGGCGCTCCGGGGATGGCGACGACGTCGGTGTACGGCGCGCCCGGCATGACGCCGTGCTGGGTGATCACTCCCGTGGGCACGTCCGTGCCTCGGAGGTCCCAGCCGAACAACGCCCCACTGGTGAAGATGACGTGCAGCTGACCCCACCACACGTAGGTGAGCTTGCCGGGGCCGCCGCAGTCGTCGGTCCCCGGCCGCTCGATGCCGGAGTCGTCGTCGTCGGCCGGGCCGAGAAGGTTCAGGAGAGCCGGCAGGGCACCGGGGGTGCCGATCGCCACGTCCCCGATCGCCGTCGCGGTCAGGATGATCCCTGCCGGTACCTCCGGCGCTGCGGTCTCCTCGGCGGTCGGCTCCACGGTCGGCTCCGCGGTGGCGGTCACGGTCACGGTCGGCGTCGGTGCCGGTTCGGGTGTGCACGAGGCCGCCGCCGTCAGGACCATGGCTGCGACCGCGAGCAGTGCGACCAACGAGCTCTGGGCGATGGGTGCTGCGTGTCGGGCTGCCACGGGGTGCTCCTCCCTGGGAGCCACAGGTCAGGCCCACCGGTGCCACCCGTTGTACACCTGGGCCGGGCGGCGGGAAGGGGGTCTTCGACGTGCGCCCGTGCACATCTTTCGTCCACAGGGGTGTGGGTTCCCGGCTCTGGACGCGGGTCCGGCTGTGGACCGAGTTGTGCACATCGCCTTGACCGAAACTCGTGCGAGGAACCCCTTGCGGGTCCTCTCGGGCCGGGACTAGAACTTCACCAACGGCGACGCCGGAAGGGCTACCAGGACCGGGGCAACTCGAACCAGGTGACTCAGAAGGATCGCCAGGCCGACCGGAGAACGGTGGACCATCTCGACGGGGCAACCCGAAGAGCTGCGGATGGCGCCGCAGGTGTCCGAACGGACCGGAAGGCTGGTTGTGACCGATCGACCGCATGGGCAACCGTGCACCTGATCGGCCGCACGCCAGAGCGGGGCTGACGGGACCGGGCAACCGGACCCCACGCTCGACGATCACGCGAGGCCCCTCGGACGCATACTCCGAGGGGCCTTCGCTTTGCGCGCCGGACGACGGCGTCGGGTCGCCCGTCGTCGTCGCCTACCGACGGTCCATGTCCCCGATCGACCCGTGCGCAACGCCCGAGACCCGCGCCCTGCTGCGCAACCTCGCCACCCTCGAGGGCCGGTATGTGCTCTTCGGCCATCAGGACGACCTCGCCTGCGGTACGACGTGGTCCCGCGAGCCGGGCCGCTCCGACGTGCTCGAGGTCGCCGGGGCCTACCCGGCGGTGTTCGGGTTCGACCTCGGGCACATCGAGAAGGGCGCGACGCAGAACCTGGACGGCCTCCCCTTCGACGACATCGCGCGGTGGGTCCGGCAGGCGCACGCCTTGGGCTCGCTGGTCACGGTGAGCTGGCACTCGAGCGATCTCGTGAGTGGTGGATCGGCATGGACCCAGGTGCCGACCATCCGGCACCTTCTGCCCGGCGGGTCGCACGAGCATGCGCTGACGACGGCTCTCGACCGGGTGGCCGACTTCCTGGCGGGTCTGGTCGACGCGAGCGGCCGGCCGATCCCGGTCGTCTTCCGCCCCTGGCACGAGCACACCGGCGACTGGTTCTGGTGGGGCCGGGGGCACAACGACCCGACCGAGTTCGTCGCCCTGTGGCGGCACACCGTGGAGCACCTGCGCGACCGGCGGGGTCTGCACCACCTGCTCTACGCAATCTCCCCGGACCGCGCCGGGATGTGGGGCGACCTTGCCGAGGCCTACCTCTACGGCTACCCAGGGGACGACTACGTCGACATCCTCGGACTTGACGACTACGTGGACCTCGGCCACCCCAAGAACCCCGGGCCGCTGGCGGACCAGCTAGCGATGCTGGTGGAGAGCCTGGCGACGGTGGTGCGGCTGGCCCGCCAACGCGGCAAGCTCGCGGCGCTCACCGAGGTCGGCGTGGTCCGCGGGGTACCGGACCCGTGGACCGGCCACCTGCTGCCGGCGCTCGCGGCCGACGACGACACCCGGCGGATCCTGTGGGCCCTGCCTTGGCGCAACCAGACGGGCGCGTCGGAGCACGCGTTCACCCCGAGCCCGGGCGACCCGACGGCCGCGGACTTCGCCGCGTTCGCCCCCGATCCGTTCGTGCTGCTCACCGACCGGCTGCCGGACCTCTACGCGGACTGACCCCGCGCCCGTACCCAGCGCCGACGGAACGCGGCGTTGCGCGCGGATCGCGGCACTCCGGACGCCGCGATCCGTACCCAACGCCGCCATGGGCGCAACGTCGCCACGTGTGGGGAGGCGTCGGCGGATGACCCCGGCCGTCAGACCACCTCGGCGCGGTCCCACCACCACACGGTCGCGGCCGCGCCGACCACCGCCACCGGCACCGCAAGCAGCAGCTGCACGGGCGTGACCGTCGCGGCCAGCTCGAGCCCGCCCATGCCGGACCACATTCCCGGCGCGGAGTACGGGAACCAGGCGCCGACTCCGGTGATCGTGATCACCTGGGTCACCATGATCGTCCCGATCAGCGCCGCGATCCCGGGCAGGTAGCCACGGAAGACGCTCGCGAACCAGGCCAGCGGGACCGCGAGCAGCACGCTGAGCACCGCGATGACCAGCGCCTTGCCGGCCCCGGACCAGGCCGCGGCGTCCGGCAGGCCCAGCCCGGTCGCCATCCCGAGCACCAGCGTGAGCGCGACGGCCGTCACGGCCACGTCGAGCCCCCAGTGCACCAGCACCACGATCTTCGCCATCGCGACGTCACGGCGCGGCGTCGGGAGGGCGAACAGCGACCCGAAGGTCCCGTCGGTGAACTCGCGGCCGAACGACCAGGACACCACCACACCCACCGCGAGCAGCATGCCGATTGACAGGATCTGACCGACGAATCCCATCAGGCCGGTCCATCCGGTGCCCTGCAGCATCGGCGCGATCTTGGCCGCCAGTGGTCCGTCGATGTCGGAGCGGGCGGCGGCCAGGAACCCGGCGCCCATCGCCGGTGCCACCACGACGATGGCGATCGCGGCCACCCGGGCGGCCGTCGCCTTGCGGAGCTTGAGACCCTCCACGGCCAGGGCAGCGCCCATCAGTGCACCTCCGTCTCGGTCGCGGGGTTCGAGGTGGCGAGGTCACGGGTGGCGCGGTCGGAGGTGACGCCGGCGAGGGTCTCCTCGTCGGTCACCCCCTCGGCGGTGTAGACCATCTCGAAGAACAGGCGCTCCAGGTCCGTACCGCCCGGGGGCAACGACCCGATCACCCGGCCGCGGTGCAGCACCGTGATCCGGTCCGCGATCCGGGCCATCTCGTCCAGGTGGTGGCTGGAGACCAGCACGGCTGCGCCCCTGGCCGCGGCGTCGAGCAACCGCCGCCGTACGAGCAGCACGCCGGCCGGGTCCAGAGCGTTGGTCGGCTCGTCGAGCACCAGCACGTCGGGGTGGTGGACGAGGGCGCAGGCCAGGCCAACGCGCTGGCGGTTGCCCAGCGAGAGAGTGCGGGTGCGCCGGGACGCCCAGTGCCGCAGTGCCAGCTCGTCGATCACCTGCTCGGCGGCCGCGCCGGCGTCGTCCGCCGTCATCCCGTGCAGGCGCGCCGCGGACCGCACGGTCTCGGTGACGGTGAGCTCGGCGTAGGTGAACGGGGTCTCCACCAGGTGCCCGACGGCGCGCCAGGCGGTGGCCGGCACGTGCGCGACCTCCACAGGCGCGCCGTCGGTACGCAGGGTGACGTGACCGGCGTCGGGCCGGACCATGCCGAGCAGCAGGCGCATGAGGGTGGTCTTCCCGGCCCCGTTCAGGCCGACCAGAGCGTGGATCTCGCCTGCGACGAGGTCCAGATTGATGCCGGCAACGGCCGGCTCGTCGCCGAATCTCTTGGCGACGCCGTCGGCGCGCAGCAGCGCCAGGGCGGGTGTGGCGGTCATCGTGGTCCTCCGGTCGGGTCGAGCTGGGTCATCGCGGTAACGATGTACGCGCCGAGCGGGGCGTCGTCGTCGGTGGTGCCCCACTGGACGAGGGCCGCCATGATCGCGCCCAGGCACGCGCCTGCCGCAACCGTGGCCTCCAGGCGCGAGGTCCCGGCGGCCATCAGGGCCTCGACGATCACCTGCTCGGTGCGCTGGTTGTTCTCCCATGCCTTGGCCCGCAGCCCCGGGTGCACGGCCATGATCGACACCCGCTTCCGGGTCTCGGCATCGACCGGCGGCGGTACCGCGGACCAGGCGCCCAGCAAGCCGCGGCGCACGCGCTCCAGCGGCGGGAGGTCGGTCGGCTGGGCCCGCACCGCCTCGGCGATCAGCGGGTCGTACGGGTCCTCGACCAGCACGGACTCCTTGGTCGGGAAGTGCCGGAAGAACGTCATGTGCGACACTCCGGCGGCCGTGGCGATCTGCTCGACGGTGGTGGCGTCGTAACCTTGGGCGGTGAACAGCTCCAGGGCGCAGGCCTGCAGCCTGGCCCGGGTGCGCTCGGCGCGGGGGGTGGTCACGGGACGCAATGTTAGTTACTAACATTTCCTGGCCGCAACTCACTGTCCTAAAGTGTGTGTTAACGCAAACATCTGGAGGTTCGCCGTGCCGTACGAGCAGAACGACCTGACCGGGACTGTGGTGGCGATCACCGGAGCGAGCGCGGGGATCGGACGGGCGACCGCCCTCCTGCTCGCGGAGGCCGGAGCCGAGGTGGTGCTCGCCGCGCGTCGGGTCGAGCGCCTCGAGGAGCTCGTCGAGCAGATCGGGCACGACCACGCGCTGGCCGTGCAGACCGACGTGCGCGACCCCGAGCAGACCCGCGCGCTCGTGCGGGCCGCCGTCGATCGGTTCGGCCGACTGGACACCATGGTCGCCAACGCCGGGATCGGGATGTACGGCGGCATCGAGGACGCTACGGACGCCGACCTCGAGCGGATGCTGGACGTCAACCTCGCGGGCACCGTGTGGTCGGTCCGCGCTGCCGTCCCCGAGCTCCGGCGCAACGGTGGCGGCGACATCGTCATCGTGGCCAGCGTCGCGGGCCTGCGCGGGGACGGCAACGAGGCCGTGTACGCCGCAACCAAGTTCGGCCAGGTGGGACTTGCCGGGGCGCTGGACCGGGAGCTCCGCCGCGACGGCATCCGGGTCACCGCGCTCTGCCCGGCCGGTGTGGCCACGGAGTTCGCCCTCGGGGCGGGCCGCACCGAGGGCGACCCGGTGCTCGACGCCTACCTGCAGCCCGAGGACATCGCGTTCCAGGTGCTGACCGTGCTCCGCCAGCCCCGCCGGATGCGCAGCACGTTGTGGAGCATCTGGAGCATGGCTCACGACCTGCCCTGACCCGCCCTGACCCGCCCTGACCCGCCCTGACGGCGGTGCGCCGCACCGGCTAGCGTGTGGCCGTGCTGCTCTCCGACCGCGACATCCGCGCGCAGATCGACTCCGGCCGGGTCGTGCTGGACCCCTACGACCCGGAGATGGTCCAGCCGTCCAGCATCGACGTCCGGCTGGACAAGTACTTCCGGCTGTTCGATAACCACAAGTACGCGGTGATCGACCCGGCGCAGGAGCAGCCGGAACTGACCCGGCTGGTCGAGGTGGAGGGCAACGACTCCTTCGTGCTGCACCCGGGGGAGTTCGTCCTGGCGTCCACCTACGAGGCCGTCACGCTGCCCGACGACGTCGCCGCGCGCCTGGAGGGCAAGTCCTCCCTCGGCCGCCTCGGCCTGCTCACGCACTCGACCGCCGGCTTCATCGACCCCGGGTTCACCGGGCACGTGACCCTCGAGCTGTCCAACGTCGCCACCCTGCCCATCCAGCTGTGGCCCGGCATGAGGGTGGGTCAGCTGTGCTTCTTCCGGTTGTCCTCGCCGGCCGAGAACCCCTACGGCTCGGCGCGCTACGGCTCGCGGTACCAGGGCCAGCGCGGCCCGACGGCGTCGCGCTCCGCCCAGGGCTTTCACCGGACCCAGCTGTGACCGTTGCCAGGGCAACCGGTCCGACGCACATCGGCAACATGGCCGACCTACTCTCCTGACATGGCTCCCCTCCTCGATGTCGACAGCGGCCGTCAGCACGTCCTGGCACTGCCCGGCGACGTCGGACCGGAGGTCGTGGAGATCCTGGCCCGCAGCCGGTTCCCGCGGGCGATGTGGCAGGCGGCCGTCCGGGCGCCGCGGCAGTCCGGGTCGCCGGGCACCCGTGCCCAGCCGACCCCCGACGCCGTGCTGCGCCTCTCCCGGCTGAGCACCGTCCTCGGTCCGTACACCGTCGACCGCGACACGACGGTGCAGACCGGGCTGCCCACCGGGACTGCGTACCTGATCGACGCCCCGGTCGAGCGGGGCGGCCGGCCGTGGTCGGGCGGCGGGGACCGGAACGGGCTGCGTAGGGCCTTTCCCGAGGGACTGCCGGTGCGCGACGAGGCTCGCGTGCTCGACTGGGCGGTCGCCGTCGCGCGCCGGCTCGGCGGGGCGGTGCGGACCGCGGGCCCGCATGGGTTCCCGGGTGTCCTGCTCACCCCGGACCCCGCGGCCGCCGTCGACCTGACGGTGTGGTCCGATCTGTGGCTGGACCCGGACGCCGTGCTGGCGGTCATGCGGAGGGCGCTGCCGCGCGCGCACCTCAACCTGCCGACCGGGCGATGGGCCGGACCGCCGCCCGGTACCGGCGAGCGGGTGGTCCCGGGCGCCGAGGTGCTGACCTCCGAGCAGCGCACCGCCCTGCACGCCGCCGCCGATGCCTTCGACCGCGCTGCCCTGGAGAACCCTGCTCCGTTGCAGGCCTTCGGAGCCCTTGCCGACCTGGACCTCGACGGGATGATCGCCCTGGAGGTCAGCGGCGAGACCACCCTTCCGCCGGTGGTGGCCTCGCTGCCGTGGGCCGCCCGCGGGGCCGTTGCCTACCGGGTGCGCTGGGAGGCCGCCGACCTGTACGACCTGGAGTCCGAGCGGCCCTCGCTGCAGCACCGGGTGGCCCGGGGGCGGGCTGCGCCGCTGGTGGTGGCCGTCGCCCGTGCGGTGCACGCGAAGGTCCGGGGCGAGATCACGGACATGATGGACTTCGTTGTCGATCCGGCCGACCTCTGAGACCGACCCATGCCGCAGGTCGCGAGGGGTTCCGGCGGGCCCGCGACGGTGGGATCATCGGAGGATGAGGCGGACAGTGGAGTTCGATGCGTTCGGGCCATGGGCCCTGCCGGTCGAGAGCCCGGAGGACGTCCCGCGCCTGTACCGCGGCCACCCGCTCGATCTCGGCACCGCGCGCCTGGTCCTGAAGGTCCCGCGCCCCATGTCCCGCCGGGACGCGAACTCGGACATGGACCTGTACGACTACCTGCTGGTCGCGGGCGCGGACACTTTGACCGTGCTCAGCCGGCGCGGCGGCGCCTACCAGAGCGTCGAGGTGCCCTACCGGCGCATCGCGGCCCTGCAGACCAGCGTCGAGCTGCTGGAGGGCCTGCTCGTGGTGCACGACGTCGAGGGCCCGGCACCGGCAGGCGTTGCGGTGAGCGTCCGGTACAACGCGGTGTCCCACGACCTGATGACCCGGCTGGGGCGCATCTTGCGGTCCGCCGCTCTTGCCACCGTCCGTCCCGCGGGCGTGCCCGCCTCGCGCCCTTCCGCCGGCGAACTCCTCGGCCTGAGGGATCTGGGCGATGCCGACGTCGCCCTCGTGACCGCCGTGCACGAGCTGGCCGAGGCCGAGCCCTCGTTCGTCCCTCTGGCCAGCCACCGGCGGACCTCCGTCCGTCGGGCCGCCGGCCCCCTGCGGGGGCTGCTCGACGTGCTGCGACCGGTCACCCTGCATGCCGCGGTGGCGTGCGCCGACCCGGGCGAGCTTCAGGTGCTGCACCGCCGTCAGTGGTTCACCACGGGCAAGAAGCCGGTGCACTCTCTGGCGCGCACGGTCGTCCTGATGCCCATGGTCACCGCTGTCGACCCGCAGCCGGTCTCTCGCTACACGGGTGTGGAGTGCGTCCGGATCACCAGCGGCCGCGCGGTCGTCGAGGTCCCGTTCCCCGAGGGCGCGGAGACCGGTTCAGCCATCCGGGGGGCGCTCGGCGGGGCTCGCGCCGGCTGACCCGACGGCCCGGCTGACCCGAGCCCGGCGCTTGAGTCAGCGGACTGAGTCAGCGGACGAGTTTGGCCGCGCCTCGGGTGGCGAGCACGCGGGCCAGGGCGATGGCCGCCCCGGTGACGGTGGCAGTGATCGCGATCTCGGCGAACCGCGCGTCCTCGTCCTTCGGCTTGGGCGGACGGTGGCCGAGGCTCTTGGTCCAGAGGGCATTGATCAACTGTTGCGCGGCCCAGGCGGCCACCAGGGCCGCACCGATGCCCGCGAGCTTGGCGATGAGCGTCTGCTTCTGGTCGGCCACTGGTGCCTCCTTGGTCTCGGTCACACCGTAGCCGGGCAGGCAGCGGGCCGCAGCGCGCTCAGACCGTCTGCACCCACAGGTAGACGTCCTGGCCGGCCTCCTGCGCCTGAGCGACCAGGCCGACGACGTCGCGCACCGCCCTGCGGAGGTCCCCGCTGCCGGCCATCTCCTCAGTGGCCGCCCACGCGTCCGCCACCTCGCCCAGCGCATCCGGGTCCTCGGTGGTGCCCAGCTCCGCGAACACCTCGCACCAGAACTCCGGCAGCCGGAAGAGCAGCTCGTGCTCGACGTCGATCTCGGCGGGTTCGGTGTCCCCGGAGCCGAATCGCACCACACCTGCCGCGATCTCGCCGAGCGCCTCGAGGTCCAGCACGGTCACGGACCTCAGGTTCAGATGGAGGGCGGTCCCGGGCTCCCGCCCGGAGTCGAGCGCATCCGCTCGGGCGAGGGCCTCGTCGTGCGTGCCGGCGAACAACTGAGCGAGCACCGGCATGGCGTCCTCCTCACTCCCGCAGCCGGGGCTGCGGCCGAGCGCCGACGGATCCGCCGCCGCATCTTGAGAGTATCGGCGATGGTGGCCGGACAGCGGTAAGGTCGCCCCGAACGACAGGGGAGCGTCGCCCCGGCTTGCCGGGCAGGACGCTGAGAGTGCGGGACACCGCAGACCCTCGAACCTGATCCGGGTGATACCGGCGTAGGGAGTCGGGAATCTCAGGAACCCTCGTCGCCCCGGCGGACGCCGTGGGGGCGATGGGGTGCGCCACCCCCTCCGACGACAAGGAGGACCCATGGCACGACCGGTCAGAATCATCATGGTGGTGGGGGCGCTCACGGCGCTGGGCGGGCTCGCGGCCTGCTCGGCGATCGGCGGCAACAGCCCAGACGGGGACGCTCCCGACGCCGCGGCCGACGCCGGCACCGTCGTCCTGGTGACGCACGACTCGTTCGCCCTGCCCGACGAGCTGATCGCCACGTTCGAGGCGGACACCGGCCTCACGCTCGAGACCCGCGCCCCCGGTGACGGCGGCGCCCTGGTCAGCCAGCTGATCCTGACCAAGGACGACCCCTTGGGCGACGTCGTCTACGGGATCGACAACTCCTTCGCGACCCGCGCGATCGATGAGGGCATCCTCGAGCCGTACACCCCCGACGCAGCGGTGCAGAAGTACGCGGTCGACGACAAGGGCTACCTCACCGCGATCGACGTGGGCGACGTGTGCATCAACGTCGACCACGAGTGGTTCGCCGAGGCTGGCATCCCGGAGCCGACCACCCTGCAGGACCTGACCGACCCGACCTACCGGGACCTGCTGGTCGTGACCAACCCCGCGACGTCGTCCCCCGGGTTGGCGTTCGTGCTGGCCACCATCGGTGCCTTCGGCGAGGACGGCTGGGTGGACTACTGGGCGGCCCTGCGCGACAACGGCGTGCAGGTGGCGGCCGGCTGGTCGGACGCCTACTACGTCGACTTCTCCGGCCCGTCCAGCGAGGGCGAGCGGCCGCTGGTGCTCTCCTACGCGTCGTCCCCGCCCTTCGAGGTGCCGGAGGGGGCCGACGCCGCGCCCACCGGCGCCCTGCTGGACACCTGCTTCCGGCAGGTCGAGTACGCCGGGGTGCTGGCCGGCGCGGCGAACCCCGAGGGCGCCCGCGCCGTCGTCGACTGGCTGCTCAGCCCCGAGGTGCAGGCCGCGATCCCCGACAACATGTACATGTACCCCGTGACCGACGTTGCGCTGCCCGACTCGTGGTTGACGTTCGCACCGCTCGCCCCGGAGCCGTTCACGGTCGACCCGAGCCTGATCTCGCAGAACCGCGACGACTGGATCCAGGCCTGGACCGACACCGTGATCGGCTGACCCCCCGATACCCCATCCCCCCGAAGATGGACAACCCGATGGAGAGTGCGGCGGTAGGCGGGGAGCGCGGCGTTCCGAACGCCGCATTCCGCGCACGACGCCGCACTCTGCGCAGAGGATGGGGGCGGGGGCGGGGGCGCGCGGTCGTGTGGGGGCTGGCGGCCGGAGTGCCGCTGGTGTTCCTCGGCGTCTTCTTCGCCTATCCCGTTGTGACGCTGGTGGCACGCGGGTTCGTGACCGACGGGGGGCTGGACCTGTCGGCGTTCGCAGAGGTGTTCGGGCGTGACCGCACCTGGCGGGTGATCGGGCTGACGCTGGCCCAGGCGACCGCCGGCACCGCGATCGCGGTCGTGCTGGGGGTGCCGGGGGCGTACCTGCTGTACCGCACGTCGTTCCGGGGGCGCGGGTTGGTGCGGGCCTTCGTCGTCGTGCCGTTCGTGCTGCCGACAGTGGTGGTGGGGGTCGCGTTCCGGTCGGTGCTCGCGCCGCACGGGCCACTCGGGTTCCTTGGCTGGGACGGCACGTTCGCGGCGATCGTCGCGGCGCTGGTGTTCTTCAACTACGCCGTCGTGGTCCGAACGGTCGGCGGCTTCTGGGCCAACCTTGACCCACGCGCCGAGCAGGCGGCCCGAGCGCTCGGTGCACCGCCCTGGCGAGCGTTCCTGGCGGTCACGCTGCCCGCGCTGACCCCGGCGATCGCGTCGGCCGCGGCCATCGTCTTCCTGTTCTGCGCGACGGCGTTCGGGGTCGTCCTGGTGCTGGGCGGGCTGCGGTACGGGACTGTCGAGACCGAGATCTGGGTGCAGACGACGCAGATGCTCGACCTGCGCTCGGCGGCCGTGCTGTCGGTGGTGCAGCTGGTGGTCGTGGCGGGTGTGCTGGCGGCTGCCGGGCGGGCGCGCACCCGGCGTGAGCGCGCCCTGGCACTCGGCGCGCCCGAGCGGGTGACGGCGCCGCGGCTGGCGCTGTGCGGGCCGGACCGGCGGGTCGGTGACCGGAGCGCGGCGGTGGTGACCGGCGTCGTCGTCCTCGGCCTGCTCGGGATGCCGCTGGGCACCGTGCTGTTCCGGTCGCTGCGCACCGGCAGCGGCTGGGGGTTCGGCAACTACGCCAACCTGGCCACGACGGGTGGGCCGAACACGCTGAACGTGACCGTGTGGGCGGCGGCCCTGACCTCGCTGCGCACGGCCGTGGACGCCACAGTCATCGCGGTGGTGGTGGGCGGGCTGGTCGCGCTCGTAGTGTCGCGGCGGCCGCGGGCGCGGGGCGCACGGCGCGCGGTCTCCCTGCTCGACGCCGTGTTCATGCTGCCGCTCGGGGTCTCGGCGGTGACCGTCGGCTTCGGCTTCCTGATCTCGATGCACCGTCCGCTGGGCCTGGACGTCGACCTGCGCGGCTCGACCGTCCTGATCCCGATCGCGCAGGCGGTGGTCGCGACTCCGCTGGTGGTGCGTACCGTGCTGCCCGTGCTGCGCGCCATCGACTCCCGGCTGCACGAGGCCGCCGCGGTCCTCGGCGCCGGCCCCGCACGGGTCCTGGCGCACGTCGACTGGCCGATGGCCGCGCGATCGCTCGGCCTGGCCGTGGGCCTGGCGTTCGCGGTGAGCCTTGGCGAGTTCGGGGCGACATCGTTCCTCGCGCGGCCCGACCGGCCGACCCTCCCGGTGGTGATCTTCCGGCTGATCGGGCGGCCGGGCGCGGACAATCTCGGCATGGCGTTCGCGGCGTGCGTGCTGCTCGGGGCGATGACGGCCGCAGTGATGGCGCTGGCGGAAAGCCTGCGCAGCGGCGCGGCGGGGGAGTTCTGATGGCGGCAGGTAGGGACGAGGGAGCACGTGGTCTGGCCGTGCGCGACGTCGTCGTGCACTACCGGGACGACGACGGCACCGTCGCCACCGCGGTGGACGGGCTGAGCCTTGACGTGACGCCGGGTGAGGTCGTCGCGCTGCTCGGGCCGTCGGGGTCGGGCAAGTCGACGCTGCTGCGGGCGGTGGCCGGGCTGGAGCCGCTGTCGGCGGGGTCCATCACCTGGGACGGGGCGGACCTCGCGGGCGTGCCGGTGCACCGGCGCGGGTTCGGGTTGATGTTCCAGGACGGCCAGCTGTTCCCGCACCGGGACGTCGGCGGCAACGTCGCGTTCGGGCTGGAGATGGGGGGTGTTGACCGGGCTGAGCGGCGGGCGGCGGTGCGTGAGCTGCTCGAGCTGGTCGGTCTCGAGGGGTTCGAGCGCCGCGAGGTGTCGACCCTGTCCGGCGGCGAGCGGCAGCGCGTGGCGCTGGCCCGGTCGCTGGCGCCCCGGCCGCGGTTGCTGCTGCTGGACGAGCCGCTGTCCGCGCTGGACCGGGCGCTGCGTGAGCGGCTGGCTGGTGAGGTTCGGGCGGCGCTCGTTGCGACCGGGACCACAGCGGTCTTCGTGACCCACGACCACGACGAGGCGTTCGCGGTGGCCGACCGGATCGCCGTGATGGATCATGCTCGGCTGCTGCAGGTCGCCGAACCGGTCGAGCTCTGGCACCGGCCGGCGTCGCGGCGGGTGGCCGAGTTCCTCGGCTACGAGGCGTTCGTGGCGGTGGACGACGCGCCCCCGGGACTGAGGGAGGTCATCGGAGGCCCGCCGGGCGGGGTCGGGAAGGTCGTGGGCCGGGCTTGGCGGGGCGCCCGAGGAACGAGGGCGCCGGGAAGACCGACCGACCCCGCCCGGCGGGCCGACCTGCTGCACGGCGCGGTCCTGGCGCTCGGGCCCGGGTCGCTGGTCCGCGACGACGACGGCACCCTGGTCGGCACCCTGGCCGGCACCCTGGCCGGCACAGTGATCAGCAGCGGGTTCCGGCGGGGGGTCGTGGAGACGGTCGTGCACGTCGACGGGGTGGGCGAGGTGACGGTGGTCGAGCCGAGCGGGGCGTTCCTGTCGGCGACGTCGGCCCTGCCGGCCCCGGGCGATCGGCTGCGGCTGCGGCCCGACCCGGCCGCGATCGCCGTCGTGCCCGGCTCCTGACAACCGTGTGGTCCAGGCGATCGCCGCGATCGACCGTGGCTGGCGGCTACCGATTCCGCGGGTGCTGCCGCGCCACGCGTTCGTTGCCGCGGCGGTAGTTGCCGGTCACGCGCGCCATCAGCTCCTGCGGGTCGTCCCGCTCGACGTCGGCAAGGAACCGCCGTGCGGTCGGGCCACGCAGCGTGGTGACCAGGACGTCGTCGCGGGCGATGGGCACGTCCGCGCCGCGCACCGTGAACGTGAACCCGCTCGGCGCGTGCGCCATCAGCCCAGCCGCTTCTGCCACATCCCGACGACGCCGGTCGGCCGGAACCCGAGGGCCACGTTGATCTCGAGCATCCGCTCGTTCTCCTCGGCGTTCCAGGTGTGGATCCGCGCGGCGTCGGGCCGGACCTCGGGGAGCCGGAGCAGCTGAGCCGTCTTGACCAGCATGCCGAGCCGGTGCCCGCGATGGGCACGGAGCACGATGGTGTCGCCCTGGAACGCTGGCTGCGGCCGGTCGAGCGCGTAGTCGATCCCGCTGTACCCCACGAGCGCCCCGGTCGGCACGTGCTCGACCGCTGTGGTCAGGGCCGCGTGGCCGGACCGTCGGGCCTTCTCCTCCTCTTGACGAACGCGGGCCGCGTCCCACGGGTCCTCCTCGATCTCCAGGCCGGCCATCGGGACGTCGGTGCTCATCCGGGTCCGCAGGACGGCGAACTGCTCGACCCACTCCGCCGAGACGTCGCCTTCCCAGGTGTGCAGGCGGTAGGCGTCTCCGGCTCGGCGCAGGGCGTCGGCATGGAGGGCGTTGAGCAGCGCGGGCTCCACCGGGAGCTGCAGGACGCTGTACCGCTCGGCCTGCTCCAGCGCGTAGCCGCGGCGGAGTGCGAGGAGCACGCCGGGCTCGTCGCCCCGGACCAGCCCGCTCCCGGTGGGCGGTCGCAGCGCAGCGGGGTCGTCCGGCGCCGGATCGCCGAGCTGCTCGGTCCAGGCGATCAGCACGCTGCGGCCGTTCTCGAGGGCGATCCGCTCGACCTCGGTCAGCAGAGCCGCTCCCGCGCCATGTCCCCGGCGGGCGGGGTGCACCTCGAGGCCCAGGTACGCGAGATGCGGATTGCTCGTCAGTGGCAGGGACGCGTGGGCGTACCCGACCACGTCGGCGGTGGTGGGCTCGGTGACGTCTGCCGGGACGGCGACCACCTCCACGTTGCGGGAGTAGTCCGCCATGATCAGGTGAGAGATGATCTCCGGGGCCCGGGCCGCGAGGTCGTCGTGCCCGAGGCGGGCGAGCTCGACCGCCTTCCGCACGGCGGCACCGCCATGCACGGCCCAGGCCTCCGGGGCGCCGAGGCTCGAGGGGACGGGGACGGGAACGATCTGCCAGTCGGTCACGGGGCAACTGTGGCTGACGATGGCCCGCTCGGCCAGAGGATTCCGCGGCTCGTTGGCCTTCGGCGGTGACCCGGCGGGGTCGGTCAGGCCGACAGGCGCTTCTGCCACATGCCGATCACACCGGTCGGCGCGAAGCCGAGGGCGACGTTGATCGCCAGCATGTGCGAGTTCTCCTCGGCCTTCCAGGTGTGGATCCGGGCGGCGTCGGGGCGCACCTCGCGCAGCCGGCGGAGCAGGTCGGACTTGACCAGCATCCCCAGCCGGCGGCCGCGGTGCTCCTTGAGCACCATGGTGTCGTCCTGGAACACGATCTCCGGGTGCTCCAACGGGAAGCGCACAACGGTGAACGCGGCGAGCGTGTTGATCGGGATGTGCTCGGCGGCCACCAGGAGGTAGCCGTGGTTGCCAGCTGCGACCTCCTTCTCCCAGGTCCGGACGCGGTCGGCGTCCCAGGTCGTCTCGCCCATGTCGAGCCCGGCGGTGGGCGCGTCGATGCTCATCCGGGTCTCCAGGATCGCCACCTGGTCGACCCACACGTCGGGCGCCCGGTCGGTCCAGGAGACCAGCCGGTAGTCGGTGCCGGCCCGGTCGGCGGCCTCGCCGTGCGGCCGGGCCCGGAGGGACTCCTCGACCGGCAGACGCAGCACGCTGTACCGCTCGGCCTGTTCGAGCACGTAGCCGTGGTGCAGCGAGAACCGGCCACCGGCGTCGTCGGGGTGGATGCGGCCGGAGCCCGTCGGGGGCTCGAGGACGCCGGGGACGTCGGCGGCGGGTTCACCGGCGTGCTCGCTCCACGCGATGACCGTCTGCCGGCCCGGCGCGGCCCTGCCGGCCCTGCCGCTCACGTGGCCTCGATCCTCGTCATGACCTCCCCGAGCTCGGGGTCGCGCAGACCGACACAGTCCAGCTGCCAGAACACGTCCGGATACACGAATGTGCCGGTCATCCACGGCTCGTGGCGGCGCAGGACGGCCACCTGGAACGCGGATGGCGGGATCCGGAGGGACGGCGCACGGAAGCCGAGGGCGTCCGCGCGCCGGAAACCGAGCTGGCCGTAGTAGCTCCAGTCGCCCTCGAGGAAGACCAGCGGGTAGCCCGCGGCCTCCGCCTCCCGGAGGGCGTGTGCGACGAGCGTCCGGCCGACGCCGGCCTTCTGGTGCCCGGGCGCGACGGCGAGCGGTCCGAGGGCGAGCACCGTCACGAGGCGGGGCGGTGCGTCCAGCAGGGAGGGCGTGAGCATCACGTGACCGACGACGGTGCCGTCGAGCTCGGCGACGAACGAGAGGGTGTCCAGCGGGGCGTCGCGCAGCGCGTCGACGAGGTCCGCCTCCACGTCCTGGCCGAACGCGTCGCGCACGACGGAGCGGATGGCGGCGGCGTCGTCGGGGGTCTCAGGGCGGATGATCACGGGCCAACTGTCCTCGCGCCCGCGACCGCTGGGCCAGGCATTTGTGCTTCGGCTCGGAAGCGCGCGGGGCAGTCACCAGGGTGACGATCGGGGGTGCGGGCAGTCGACGATCGGTGACGGCCCTCTCCCGCTGCCCTGCGTCGTGGTCGAGCGCAACCAGGAGAGGACGCCGCCCGCGTGCGCGTCCGGCGGATGGACGGGGTAGAAGACGTGCTCGACCCGACCCTGGCTGACGACCAGCGTGATCCGGCGGAACAGGCGTCGCCCGCCGGCACTGACGGTCGGCAGGTCGAGCGCCGTGGCGAGCAGGAGACCAACGTCGGAGAGCAGTCGGAACGGCAGGTGGAGCCGCTCGACGGCCTCGAGCTGGTCCGCCGTGCTCTGACTGGACAGGCCGTAGACCGCGGCGGCGCCGGCCGCGAGCAGGGCGTCGTGGTGGCCGCGGAAGTCGCAGGCCTGCGGCGTGCAGCCGCGGGCGCCGGGGATCGCGTCCCATCCGTCCGGCAGAGCCACACCGGGCCGGCCCGTCATCGGGTAGAGGTAGAGCACCGCTCGCGGCCCGGGCAGACGGTCCAGCTGAATGCTGCTGCCGTCCGTGGCGGGTAGTGCCATGGCCGGCATCCGCCGTCCCGGGAGGTGGGCTGCCGCGCCGTCGTCCGCGGGCGCGGGCAGGTCGGTGGGCAGGTCGGTGGGCAGGTGCTCGAACCCGGTCACGGCGCCTCCACGGGATCGGTCGGCCGGTCCGCGCCGCCTTGGGGCCGCACCCGCGGAGGTGCGGTCGCCGAGCCGGTGCGCGGCTGGGGCGCAGGCTCGGGCGAGGGGTGTGGTCGTGCCGGGGATGTCGGGTTTGTCGGGGGGACGGCGGTCAGGTTAGCCAGTGCGGTGGGAGCGCTACCAGAGGCCGTCCGGCGGGTGGACGATCAAGGTGGCCCAAGCGCCTGCGGGCGTTCTCGGCGCCCCTCAGGCGTCGCCAGCGTCGGGCCGTCTCCGCGACCCGCCCCCGATCGCAGCGCACGATCGCCGAGGTCGTCCCTTTCCTGCGAGGTCGTCCTCTGCACAGGACGACCTCGCGTCAGAAGGACGACCTCGAGGGGGGCGTGACGAGCGCGGCGCGGGGTCGGAGCTCGCCGACCGCACCCACAGGAGCGGCGCGCACGACGCGGTGCACCAACCGGTCGGGAGCGTTGACGTCCTCCTTGGTGATCCGCAGCATCCGCCAGTCCGCCTCCTGGATCGCGTCCTGCCGCCGCTTCTCCTCGACGACCGCCTCCGACGCCGAACCGCGCGCCTCGTACTTCGCGCGCCCGTCGTACTCGGCGAGCAGGCGCCACTCCGGCCAGCCGAGGTCGGACCAGAACGTCCCGAGGTGGGTGTCGACTCGGACCTGGGTCTGCGGCACCGGCAGCCCTGCGCGCAGCAGGACGAAGCGCGCCGACGACTCGCCCGGCGACTCCGCGCCGTCGTCGGCCAGGTCGAGGATTGCGCGGGCGACCACCACACCCCGCCGGCCGGCCATGCTCTCGAGGATCTCGAGGCACCGTTCGCGCGGCACCCCGGCGTGGAGCGCGGCGTCCGCCACCATCAGACCCGCGCGTCCGCCGAGGGTCATCGCGCAGTCGAGCACTGTCCGCTCGAGGGTCGTGACGGGGTGGCCGAGGCGGATGGTCGTCTGAGCGAGCGGCAACCGATGGACGTGCCGGACGACGTCGGCGCTGCGACCGGTCGGCTTGGTCACCGCGAACATCGTCGTCCGATCGGGGATACCGAGGAGCGGCAGGCCCCAGAGCAGCGCAGCCGACTCGTGACCGAGAACGTATGGCGCCCTGAGCTGGTCGCGGAGTGCGACGATCCGGGCGAGGGCAACCGCCCGGCCGCGGGCATGACGGTCGGCATCGGGCGGAGTGTCGACGTATGCGCCGGGCCGGACGCGTGTCCACGCACCTTCGCGGACGCGCGCCGCCGTGTACGACGGCGGGTAGTCCCGTGCGAGGTGGACGACCGGAAGTGCAGGCGCTCGGAGGCTCGACTGCGAACCAGGTCGGCGTGGCACGTGTCGAGCCTGCCGCGTCCGGGTCGTCCGGTGGCCGTGGAGGCCGGATCTGTGGATGACGCGGCCGGGTGGTCCGGGGCCGGACCGTGGGTCGAAGCGTCCAGGTCGTGGGTTGGGCGCGCGGGGGGGCCCCGCCCCCGGC
>JBBRCL010000040.1:0-26326 GCA_038204895.1 Actinomycetales bacterium
GGCCGCCCCGCCCTCGTGGGTTTTGTCCCTGGGTCGGCGGTGGTGGGGGGGGCCGGGGGCGGCGGGGTTGTTGTGCTGGGCGGGCTTATGCCCCCCCCCCCCCCCCGGCGGGGGCCACACCCCCTGCGGGACTTATACCCCCGGGGGGGGGGCCGGCATAGCCGGCCCCGCCCTCGTGCTTGGGGGGAGCTCATGACCGCGTCACTGCAGATCACCGCGGCCGCACCTGACCCGGCGATCCTCGACCTGCCCTGGCACATCCCGCTGGAGGACTGGCCGGCCGAGAACCTCGCCGCCCTGCCCCGCGGCATCTCCCGGCACGTGGTGCGGTTCGTCAAGCTGTCCGGGCGCGTCATCGCCGTGAAGGAGATCGGTGAGAGCGTCGCCTACCGCGAGTACGAGCTGCTGCGGGCACTGAGCCGGATCGGCGTGCCGAGCGTGGAACCGGTCGGGGTGATCACCGGCCGGCAGGACTCGAACGGCGAGCGGCTGGAGGCCGTTCTGGTCACCGAGCACCTGCAGTTCTCCTTGCCCTACCGCGCCCTGTTCAGCCAGAGCCTGCAGCCGGACACCACGGGCCGGCTGATCGACGCCCTCACCGTGCTGCTGGTCCGGCTGCACCTGGCCGGCTTCTACTGGGGGGACGTGTCCCTGTCGAACACCCTGTTCCGCCGCGACGCGGGGGCCTTCGCGGCCTACCTGGTGGACGCGGAGACCGGGGACCTGCACCAGCGGCTGTCGGACGGCCAGCGCAGCTACGACCTGGAGATCGCCCGGGTCAACATCATCGGCGAGCTGATGGACCTCGAAGCCGGGGATCTGCTCGAGTCCGGCGTCGACACCATCGCGGTCGGCTCCCGGCTTCTCGAGCGGTACGCGGAGCTGTGGGACACGCTCACTGGGCCCGAGTCCTTCGGCGCCGGCGATCGATGGCGGGTCGCCGCGCGGATCGAGCGTCTCAACGACCTGGGGTTCGACGTCGGGGAGCTCGACATCACCACCGACGTCGACGGCACCACCGTGCGCATCCAGCCCAAGGTTGTCGACGCCGGGCACCACGCCCGCCGGCTGATGCGACTGACCGGGCTGGATGTGCAGGAGAACCAGGCCAGGCGCATGCTCAACGATCTCGACGCCTACCGTGCCGCAATGGACCGCCAGGGTGAGGACGAGGAGTTCGTCGCCCACGACTGGTTGACCACCTTCTTCGAGCCCGTGGTGCGCTCGGTGCCACGGGAGCTGCGCGGCAAGCTGCAGCCCGCCCAGATCTTCCACGAGATGCTCGACCACCGGTGGTACATCTCGCGCGAGCAGGACCGGGACATGCCGATGGCCGAGGCGGCGGCGAGCTACGTGCAGAACGTGCTGCGGCACCGCCCGGATGAGGCCCAGGTGCTCGGCGCGGACACCGCCGCGCTGCCCCGCGTGACCGACTGACTCCCCGCTCGGCCGGGGACCATCGAGCACGCTTCGATCAGCACGCCTGGATCAGCCGAGCGAGCGCAGGCGGGCCACCTCGTACAAGCCGATGCCGGCCGCCACACCGGCGTTGAGGGACTCGGTCTCGCTGCGGATCGGGATGCCCGCGACCACGTCGCACGACGAGCGCACGAGCCGTCCGAGGCCCTTGCCCTCCGACCCCACCACGAGCACGACCGGCCCGGTGGCGAGGTGCAGGTTCGACACGCTCGTGGTGCCACCGGCAGCCAACCCGACGACGAAGCAGCCGGCATCGCGGAGCTCTCCGAGGGCGCGCACCAGGTTGGTGACCCGGGCGACCGGCACCCTGGCGGCCGCACCGGCCGACACCTTCCACGCGGCAGCCGTCACGCCGGCCGCTCGACGCTCCGGGATCACGACCCCGTGTGCGCCGAAGGCACCTGCGGACCGCAGCACCGCGCCGAGGTTCCGCGGGTCGGTGACCCCGTCCAGCGCGACCACGAGGGCCGGCTCGCCGGTGCGGGTGGCGCGGCCGACGATGTCCTCGACCTCGACGTAGCTGTACGGCGGGACGCTGATCGCCACACCCTGGTGGACCATCCCCCCGGTCATCCGGTCCAGCTCGACAGGGGTGACCTCCATCAGCGGCAGGCCGCGTTCTGCGGCCGTCCGACGGATCTCGCGCACCCGGTCGTCGGCCTCGACCCGATGGCTGACCCACACCCCCTCGCAGGGCACACCGGCCCGCAGGGCCTCCACGACGGAGTTGCGCCCGGCCACCACCTCGGTGGTCGGCTTGCGCGAGCGGGTCGTTGCCGGACGTGACCGCGGACCGCCCCGTGCCGCGCCGCCCCGTGCTGCGCCGCCCCGTGTCGAGCCACCTCTTGCGGCACCGTCCCTGCCGGCACCGTCCCCGCCGGCACCACCCCGTGCCGCACCGTCCTTGCCGGCACCGTCCCGCTCCTGCGCCACCTTGCGCTTGGCCGCGACGTGGTACGGCCGGTCCTCCGCTTTCGGCGTCGGGCCCCTGCCCTCGAGCGCGCGCCGTCCCTTGCCACCCGTACCGACGGTGGCGCCCTTCTTGGACCCCGGCTTGCGGGTGGCGCCCTTCCGCTGGGAGTTGCCGGCCATCAGTTCTCCTCTGCCAGGGACCACCGAGCACCGGTGGGCGAGTCCTCGACGGCGATGCCGGCCGAGGCAAGACGGCCACGGACGGCATCGGCTGCGGCCCAGTCCTTTGCGGCACGGGCCTGCTGGCGGGTCGCGAGCTCCGCCTCGACCAGGGCGTCCAGCGCTCCGTGCTCGCGGGTGTCCCCGGTCGCCGAGGCCCACCACTGCGGGTCGAGACCCAGCACGTCCAGCATGCCGCGGACCGCCACCAGGGGCGACCGGACCTCGTCGGGGCCGCCGTCCGCGAGTGCGACGTTGCCGGCCCGGATGTGCTCGTGCACCACGGCGAGCGCCGCAGGCACGTTGAGGTCGTCGTCGAGCGCCGCGGCGAACGCCTCGGGCAACGGTGCGGACCGGACCTCGTCGATGGTGACCGGGGAGGTCAGACGCTCGGCGGCCCGGGCAGCGAACCCAGCGATCCGGTTCCAGGTGGCCTCGGCGTCGGTGAGGGTCTCCGGTCCGTACTCCAGCGTGGTGCGGTACTGGACGGCGGTCAGCGCGTACCGCAGCACCACCGGCCGGGCCTTCTCCAGGACATCCGACACCAGAACGTAGTTGCCGAGCGACTTGCTCATCTTGGCGCCGTTGACGTTGAGCAGGCCCGCGTGCAGCCACAGCCGGGCGAACCCGTCGCCGGCCGCCTGTGACTGGGCCCGCTCGTTCTCGTGGTGCGGGAACCGCAGGTCAAGGCCGCCACCATGGATGTCGAAGTCCGCGCCCAGGTACCGCCGGGCCATCGCCGAGCACTCCAGGTGCCATCCGGGGCGGCCGCGCCCGAACGGCGTCGGCCAGGTGGCCGACTCCGGCTCGCCGGCCTTCGCCCCCTTCCACAGGGCGAAGTCATGCGGGTCGCGCTTGCCGCCGGCGCCCGCGACGTCGTCTGCAGGGGCCAGGTCGGCGAGCCGCTGGTTGGTCAGGGCGCCGTAGTCGGCGAAGGAGCGCACGTCGAACCACACGTCGCCCTCGCCCGTGACGTAGGCGTGGCCCGCCTCGAGGAGCCGCTGGATGAGCTCGACCATCTCGATGACGTGGCCGGTGGCGCGGGGCTCGTAGGTGGGCCGGAGCACGCCGAGGGTGTCGTACGCGGCAGTGAACTCCTGCTCGTAGCGCTGGGCCCAGGCCCACCACGGCACGCCTGCCTCGCTCGACCGGGCCAGGATCCTGTCCTCGACGTCGGTGACGTTGCGGATGAACGTGACCTCGAGCCCGCTGCGACGCAGCCAGCGGACCAGGACGTCGAAAGCGACGGCAGTCTTGAGGTGGCCGATGTGCGGCGCACCTTGGACCGTCGCGCCACAGAGATACAACCCGACATGGCCCGCGCGCAGGGGCACCAACTCGCGCATGGTGCGGGAGGCGGTGTCGAACAGGCGTAGCGTCACCGCGCCAGGGTACCGGCGCTCGGGCGGCGCGCTGGACCTCGCCCGCCCCTGACGAGATGATCGGGGTATGGCGCACGCTGTGGTCGCGACCGCGTACGGAGGGCCCGAGGTCCTCGACATCGTGGAGGTCGACCCTGGCGAACCCGGGCCCGGTGAGGTGCTGCTGGAGGTCCGCGCCGCCGGTGTCAACCCGACGGACTGGAAGTCGTACTCGGGCGCGTGGGGAACCGACGTCACGCAGCTGCCGATTCGCCTGGGCCGCGAGGCCTCCGGCGTCGTCATCGCGATCGGCGAGGACGTCGACACGGTGGCCGACGGGGACGAGGTCATCGCCTACGAGGCCCGCGGCGCGTACACCGACCGGATGATCGTCCCGGCCGGTTCGGTGTTCGCCAAGCCGGCAGCGATGAGCTGGGAGAAGGCGGCCGGACTGATGGTGGTCGGCACCACCGCGGTTCACGCGCTCGCCGCGACGAAGGTCGGCGCGGGGGACACCGTCCTCGTCCACGGGGCCAGCGGCGGCGTCGGCGCGATGATCGTCCAGCTGGCCCGCGCCAAGGGCGCGCGGGTGATCGGCACGGCCGATCCGTGCAACCACGAGTACCTGGTCGACCTCGGCGCCGTCCCGGTGGGTTACGGTCCCGGACTGGTGGACCGGGTGCGGGCTGCCGCCCATGGCACCCTCACCTCGGCGATCGACGTGTCGGGTACCCGGGAGGCGCTGAACGCCTCGGTGACGCTCATCCGCGACCGGCGACGGATCGCCACGATCGCCGGCTACACCTACGGGGCCGCGTTGGGGATCAAGCTGCTCGGCAAGAGCCCAGGTGCGGACCCCGGTACCGAGATCCGGATGGCGGCCCGGGCCCAGCTGATCCGGCTCGTCGAGGCCGGTCGGCTCACCGTCCGGGTTGGCGCGACCTATCCCCTGGTCGAGGCGGCCCGGGCACACCGGGCAGGCATCGAGATGCGGGTCCAGGGCAAGATCATCCTGGTGCCCGGTCAGATGCCCGAGGCACGACCAGCGCCGTCGCGATCGCTGCGACTCCTTCGCCGCGGCCGGTGAAGCCGAGCCCGTCCGAGGTGGTCGCCGAGACCGAGACGGGTGCGCCGCAAGCGAGGCTCAGAGCCGTCTGCGCATCGTCCCGGCGCGTCCCGATCCGGGGCCGGTTCCCGATCACCTGCACGGCCACGTTGCCGATCTCGTAGCCAGCCTGACGGACCAGCCGGGCCGCCTCACCGAGCAGCCGGGCACCCGGTGCGTCCGCCCACGCGGGGTCGGACGTCCCGAACACCGAGCCCAGATCGCCCAGGCCGGCAGCGGCCAGCAGCGCGTCGGCCGCGGCGTGCGCAGCGGCGTCGCCGTCGGAGTGGCCGGCCAGTCCCGGCTCCCCCGGCCAGAACAGGCCAGCCAGCCACAGCTCCCGCCCGGCGTCGAGCGCCGCGAAGGCGTGCACGTCCATCCCGACGCCGGTGCGCGGGCCGGGCCCGCCACCGACCAGCGCCCCGGCGACGGCCAGGTCACGCGCAGTGGTGATCTTCATCGCGTCCTCGTGCCCGTCGACGACCCACACGGTCTGGCCCAGGCACTCCACCAGGGCGGAGTCGTCGGTGGCGGCACGGGCCTCGTCGCCGGCCTGGTCAGAGGTGGCGGCGTGGGCACGCCGCAGCAGGTCGAGGGTGAAGCCCTGCGGGGTCTGCACCGCCCGCAGGTCACGACGGTCGACGGTGCCGACCACCGCGTCGTCGGCGACCTGCTTGACGGTGTCGGTCACCGGCAGGCCCGGCACGACGGCGGCCCGCCCGGCCGCGACGGCGCCCACCACCTGGCGGATCACCCCGACCGGCACAAGGGGACGCGCGGCGTCGTGCACCAGCACCACCGCCCGACCGTCCTCGTCCGCCAGCGCCGCCAAGCCGGCGGCGACGGAGGCCTGACGGGTCGACCCGCCGGTCACGACCTCGATCGATGTCAGCCCGTCCGCGGCCAGTGCCGCGTGGACATCCACCTCACTGCCGGGCGGCGCGGTGGCCACGATGCGCGCGACGCCGGACTCGACAAGTCCCCGCGCTGCTCGCACCACGAGTGGGACGCCGGCGAGCTCGACAAGGGCCTTGGGGAGCGCGCTGCCGAGGCGCACGCCGGAACCGGCGGCGGTGAGGATCGCGACGGCGCGCACGAGCGTGGGTGGCGCTCCCTCGGTCAGGAGGCGAGAACCTCGTCGAGGATGGCTTCGGCCTTCTCTTCCTCGGTGTGCTCCGCGAGGGCGAGCTCGGAGACGAGGATCTGGCGAGCCTTGGCGAGCATGCGCTTCTCCCCCGCGGACAGGCCGCGGTCGGCGTCGCGACGGGAGAGGTCACGGACGACCTCGGCGACCTTGATGACATCACCCGAGGCGAGCTTCTCCAGGTTGGCCTTGTAGCGGCGCGACCAGTTGGTGGGCTCCTCCGTGTACGGCGCCCGCAGCACGTCGAAGACCTTCTCCAGACCTTCCTGCCCGACGACGTCCCGCACGCCGACCAGATCGACGTTCTCCGCAGGGACCTCGATGGTCAGATCACCCTGTGCGACCTTGAGCTTGAGGTAGAGCTTGCTCTCGCCGCGGATGGTGCGGGTCTTGATCTCCTCGATCAGTGCTGCGCCGTGGTGCGGATAGACAACGGTCTCGCCTACGGTGAAAGTCATGTGGAGGCGTCCCCTTTCGCGGATCCCCATCTTACCACCTCCTGCACGCACCCCTACCGCGGTTCGGGAACCGTTTGCGCAGGTCAGCGCCGTCCCGCCCGCTCCTGGACCGCGCAGGTAGCCGCGCCCCGTCCGTCCGCCACCGCCGCTCGCAGCTGTTGGGCTCAGCCGAATCGGCCGGAGATGTAGTCCTCGGTCCGCTTGTCCGCCGGATCGGAGAAGATCTTGCTCGTCAGGTCGACCTCGACCAGGTGCCCGGTCCGGTCCCCGGTCTGCTCGGACGCCTGTGCCGTGAAGAACGCGGTCCGGTCCGCCACCCGGGCGGCCTGCTGCATGTTGTGGGTGACCACGACGATCGTGTAGTCCTCGCTCAGCTCGACCATCAGGTCCTCGATCCGCGCGGTGGCGATCGGGTCGAGCGAGGACGCCGGCTCGTCCATCAGGATCACGTCCGGGCTGACCGCGATGGTCCGTGCGATGCAGAGCCGCTGCTGCTGGCCGCCGGACAGGCTGTACGCGGACTGCTTGAGCTTGTCCTTCACCTCATCCCACAGCGCCGCGTCCCGCAGCGACTGCTCGACCAGGTCGTCCAGGGAATCCACCTTCATCCCGGTGACCTTCGGCCCGTACGCCACGTTGTCGTAGATCGACTTGGGGAACGGGTTGGGCTTCTGGAACACCATGCCGATCCGCCGCCGGACCTCGATCGGGTCGACGTCGGCGGCGTAGATGTCCTGGCCGTGGTAGCTGATGGTGCCCTCCACCCGGGTGCCCGGGATCAGGTCGTTCATCCGGTTGATGCTCCGCAGCACCGTTGACTTGCCGCAGCCCGACGGCCCGATCAGTGCGGTGATCTCGTTGCGACCGATCGGCAGGGTCACCCCGTCCACCGCACGGAACGACCCGTAGAAGAGGCTCACGTCGGACAGCTCGATCACCGGGCTCAGCGGGGGAAGGTCACCGCTGCGCCGGCGCCCGGCTGCGCTGAGGTGCAGCGGTGCAGGCTCGGTGTCGGGGTTGGTCATGAGGCGTCCTGTCTCGAGGGCCGTCACGGTCTACCACCGCTTCTGGTACCGGTTGCGGATCACGATGGCCAGGGCGTTCATCACCAGGAGCATGCCGAGCAGCACGATGATCGCCGCCGACGCGAGCGTGCGGAAGGCGGCCTGCGGCTGGCCCGCCCAGTTGAAGATCTGGATCGGCATCGTCGTGAAGCCGGACATCAGGCCGTCCGGGTCGAAGGTGATGAACACCATGGCGCCCAGCAGGAGCAGGGGTGCGGCCTCCCCCAACGCCCGGGACAACGCCAAGATCGTCCCGGTGGCCACGCCGGGGATCGCCGCGGGCAGTGTCTGGTGCCAGACCGTGCGCAGCGGGCTCGCGCCGAGGGCGAGTGACCCGTGGCGGATCTCGGCCGGCACGGCCCGCAGTGCCTCACGGCCGGAGATGATGACGACCGGCAGGATGAGCAGGGCCAGGGCGACACCACCGGCCAGCACGACGCCGCGCCGCAGCCCGATCGCCAGGGCAAAGCCCGCAGTGAGCATGCCGTAGATGATCGCGGGGACGGCGGCGAGGTTCTGCAGGTTGACCTCGATCAGCCGGTTGTACCACCGGCGCGGGTCGGCGAACTCCTCGAGGTACACCGCAGCCGCGACACCCAGCGGGATCGCCAACAGCGCCGTCGTGCCCACCACCCAGAACGAGCCGAGGATCGCCGCACGGGCGCCGCCCCGGTCGGGGAACAGCTGGGAGGCGTACTGGGTGAACAGGTTGCCGTCGACGCGGTCGATGCCGTCGATGAACGAGGTGATCAGCAGCGCGGCCAGGGAGACGATCGCGAACAGCAGCGTGATCCACAGCAGCACGAGGAAGGCGATCGATGCCGGGCTGCGGTCGCCGTGCCGACTCGCTCTCAGCGGCCGCACGGCAGTTCCGACCATTGCTCCGATGGTCACCATCAGTAGGCCTCCCGGAAACGCCGCACGAGGCGGATGCTGATGATGTTGGCGATCAGCGTCAGGACGAACAGCAGCAGGCCGACCGCGTACAGCGAGTCGAAGGCGATCGTGCCCGGTGTGCTCTCCCCGGTCGCGGTCTGCGCGATGAACCCGGTCATCGTCTGGCCCACCTGAGTCGGCCCGGTCACCATCCGGGCCTGGGTACCCGCCGCCAACGCCACGATCATGGTCTCGCCGACCGCCCGGGACAGCCCGAGCACGACGGACGCCGCGATGCCGGAGGCCGCCGCGGGGAACACCACACGCAGGGTGGTGCGCATCTTGTTGGCGCCAAGGGCGTAGGAGCCCTGGCGCAGGGCCATCGGCACGGCGTTCATCGCGTCCTCGGACAGCGAGGCGACCGTTGGGATGATCATGATCCCGAGTGCGATGCCGGCGGCCAGCACGCTGAACGTGCCCACCTGGATGCCCAGCAGGCCCTTCAGCACGTCGGGAGCGATGAAGGTCAGCGCGAAGTAGCCGTACACGACCGAGGGGACTCCGGCGAGGAGCTCCAGCACGGGCTTGAGCACCTTGCGTACCCGGGTCGGCGCGTACTCGGACAGGTAGACGGCTGCGCCCAGCCCGAACGGGATCGCCAGGAGCAGGGCGATCGCCGTCGTCCAGGCGGTGCCGGTCACGAGAGGCAGCACGCCGTACGTCGGGTTCGAGAAGCGTGGTGCCCAGCGTGTGCCGGACAGGAAGTCCAGCACCGGGACCTGGCGGAAGAACTCCAGTGCCGGGCCGAGGAGCGCGATGACGATGCCGACGGTGACGGCTATCGACAGCAGTGCGGCCGCTCGTAGGCCGAGCATGGCGATGCGCTCGCCGTTGCGCGAGGACTGGCGACTCACGGAGGTCGGCCGGTCAGGTCGGCCCACGCGGGGCCCCGCCATCGACGGGACCCCGCGTGCGAGCGACGTGTTCACGAGTGCCGGTTCTGCCTTCTGCTCAGCCCAGCGCCTCGACGGCGCTGACGAGCGTCGATCGCTGCTGGTCGTTCAGCGGGATGTACTGCGCCGCCGTTGCGATGTCCGCGTCGTTGTCCGCGTAGTACCGGACGAAGCCGGCGACCTGTGGCTTGTCGGCGAACGACGCCTTGTTGATGTAGATGAACAGCGGACGGGCCAGCGGGGCGTACGTACCGTCCGCGGCCGCTTCGGCACTCGGTGCGACGCAGCCGTTCCCGCTGTCGATCTCCACTGCCTTGAGGGTGTCGGCGTTCTCCTCGTAGTACGTGTAGCCGAAGTAGCCGAGGGCGTTCGCCGAACCCTGGACGCCCTGGACCAGGACGTTGTCGTCCTCGGAGGCGTTGTAGTCGGCGCGGCTGGCGCCTTCCTCACCGTTGACCGCGGCGGTGAAGTAGTCGAAGGTGCCCGAGTCGGTTCCCGGGCCGTACAGCTCGATCGGCTCGGCCGGGAAGTCGGGGTTCACCTGGTCCCAGGTCATCACGGTGCCCTCGGCCTCCGGCGCCCACAAGGTGTTGAGCTCGTCGATCGAGAGGCACTGGATGAAGTCGTTGTCCGCCGACACCACAACCGTGAGGGCGTCGGTGGCGACCTGGAGCTCGGTGTACTCGATGCCGGCGTCGGCGCAGGCCGCGGCCTCCTCGTCCTTGATCGGACGGGAGGCGTCGGAGATGTCCGTCTGGCCCTGGCAGAAGACCCCGAAGCCACCACCGGTCCCGGAGATGCCGACCGAGACGTTCACGTCGGGGTTCTCCATCTTGAAGAGCTCGCCCGCGGCGGAGGTGAGCGGCCCGACGGTCGAGGACCCGTCGATCAGCACCTCGCCGCTCAGGGCGGTCTGGCTGGCATCACCACCGGGAACCGTCGTCGGGTTCTCGGCCGGAGCCTGGTTCTGCCCGCCGCAGGCGGCGAGGGTCAGGACGACGAGCGCTGCGGGGATGACAGCGCGGAACAGGTTGCGGTTCATTCGTGCCTCTCTCGGGGCCCGGTTCGGGCATCGATCCCATTGACGTCTCGAACGCTAGGGAACGCGCCTGAACCAGACCGAGAAGCGAGGTGAACGCAGGGTGAACGTGTCCGGGCGGTTCCTCGCGGGGGGTCGCCGGACGCTCAGCGAGCGTCGTCGGTGATCTTGTAGCCGAGCCCGCGCACAGTGAGCAGGAGCACCGGGTTGGCCGGGTCGGCCTCGATCTTCGCCCTGACCCGCTTGACGTGGACGTCAAGCGTCTTGGTGTCGCCGACGTAGTCGGAGCCCCAGACGCGATCGATGATCTGATCGCGGGTGAGCACCCGGCCCGCGTTGCGCATCAGCAGCTCGAGCAGGTCGAACTCCTTGAGCGGGAACGCGGCCGGCCGGCCGCCGACCTCGACGGTGTGCCGCTCGGCGTCCAGCCGGATGCCGCCGACCTGGAGCACCTCGGTGTCCTCGAGCACGGGCTGCTGCCCACGCCGACGCAGCACCGCGTGGATCCGGGCGATCAGCTCGCGGGAGGAGTACGGCTTGGTCACGTAGTCGTCGGCGCCCAGCTCGAGTCCGACCACCTTGTCGATCTCGCTGTCCTTTGCCGTCAGCATGATCACCGGGACGTCGCTGCGCTGACGCAGCTGTCGGCAGACCTCCGTCCCGCTCAGGCCCGGCAGCATCAGGTCGAGGAGCACCAGGTCCGCCCCGCCGCTGTCGAAGGCCGCGAGCGCGTCGGGTCCAGTGGCGACGGCCGTGACGTCGTACCCCTCCTTGCGCAGCAGGTAGGACAGAGGGTCGCGGTAGGACTCCTCGTCCTCGACGAGCAGGATGCGCGTCATGACTCTCCTTCGGACGGGGAGGGAGCGGAGGGGACAGTGGCCACGGTCGTCGGCGCCAACGGCAGTCGCACGGTGAACGTCGAACCACGACCCAGCTCCGACCACACGGTGACCTCACCGCCGTGGTCGGCCACCACGTGCTTGACGATGCTCAGTCCCAGGCCGGTCCCGCCGGTGTCCCGGGACCGGGCCGGATCCACCCGGTAGAAGCGTTCGAACAGGCGGGACAGCGCCTCGGCCGGGATCCCGATCCCCTGGTCGACCACGGCGATCTCGACGATGCCCTCGGCTTCACGAACAGTCGTGCCCACCCCGATCCGGGTCCCGGCCTCCGAGTATGCGACCGCGTTGTCCAGCAGGTTGCGGACCACGGTCACCAGCAGGTCGTGGTCACCCAGCACCACGGCCGGGTCGCCGCCAGCCTCGATGGTGATCTCCCTGGCCGTGGCTGAGGTCCGGGCCCGGTCCACCGCCTCGCCGACCAGCGCCCGCACGTCGACGGGGACGAAGTCCTCCTTCGACTCACCGACCTGGGCCCGGGACAGCTGAAGGATGTCCTGCACCAGTACGGCGAGGCGATCCGCCTCGCCCTTCATCCGCGCCGCGAACCGGCGGACCGCCTCCGGGTCGTCCGCGGCCTCCGCCACCGTCTCGGCGAGCAGGGCCAACGCGCCCACCGGCGTCTTGAGCTCGTGCGAGGCGTTGACCACGAAGTCGCGGCGCACGGCGTCCACCCGGCGGGCCTCGGTGCGGTCCTCTGCCAGCAGCAGCAGGTGCCGCGCGCCCAGCGGCGCCACGCGGACCTCGAGGAGCACGGTCCCTTGGCCGAGGGCCCCACCCGGGAGCCCCAGCTCGGCTTCCCGGATCTCCCCGTCACGGGCGACCCGGACCAGCATGTCCTGCAGCTCCGCGCGCACCACCCGATCCCCGCGCACCAGGTGGTACGCATGCGCCGCCGCGCTGGCTCGGACCACTCGGGTGTCCGTCGTGGTCACGACGGCGGCGGACCGCAGGACCGACAGCACCGTCGCCACTCCCTCGTCGAGCTCGGGTGGGACCGGCTCGGGGGCGCCCAGCTGCTCGCGCTCGCTGAACCGGAACGCCAGACCTGCCACGAGGCCGACCAGGACTCCCAGCAGGCCCGCGCTGAGCATGAGCGCGCCGTCGATCACGACCCAAGAGTACGTTCATGGCCAGCCGCAGCAGGCACGCTGGAGCACCTGTACGGCTGCCGTCCGAGAGGAGTTCACCGAGGGGTGGGGGCGCGTTCACCTCGGTCTGGGACGGTGACGGCCACGGACGAGAGGGAACGCATGCGCGAGATCTTTACGGCCGAGCTCAGGGCGCTCGGCGACGACCTGGCCGCGATGAGCCGCCTGGTGCACTCCGCGATCGACCGGGCCGGCACAGCGATGCTCACAGCTGACCTGGCGCTGGCCGAACAGGTGATCGCCGACGACCACACGATCGACGCCCTGGAACGCGACCTGGACGAACGGTGCGTGCTCCTGATCGCCCAGCAGCAGCCGGTGGCAGGTGACCTCCGGGTCGTCATCTCCGCCCTGCGGATGAGCTCGAGCCTGGAGCGGATGGGCGACCTCGCCCGGCACTTGGCCGAGATCACCCGGCTCCGCTACCCGGCCGCCGCCATCCCGGAGCCGCTGACCGGCCTGTTCGCGCAGATGCACGAGGGTGCGGTGCGGATCGCGGGCGAGGTCACAGCCGTCCTACAGAACCGGGACGTCACGATGGCCGCGGCGATCGACTCCGACGACGACCTCCTGGACCGCCTGCACGACGAGACGTTCAGCGCAACGCTCGGCGGCCGGTACGACCTGGCGCCGCAGCAGGTCGTCGACGTCACGCTGGCCGCGCGGTACCTCGAGCGGTTCGGTGACCACGCCGTCTCGGTCGCCGACCGGGTGGTGTACCTGGTGACCGGCGCGGACGTCGGACACCCCCGTGCTGACCGCTGACCGGACGACCGGGACGGAATCACCGCGCGGCTCGCCGGCCTCGGCCCGGACGACGTCGCGGTTCAGCGCCCGATGAATGCCGCTGCCCCGACCGCCTCCGCCGCAGCTCGTGGGTCCAGGTAGCTCCCCCCGCGCACTATCGGTTCCAGCGTTGCCTCGTCGAGGTCATAGCGCAGCGGGATCCCGTTCGGGATCTCCAGGCCGGCGATCGCCTGGTCGTCGATCCGGTCGATGTGCTTCAGCATCGCCCGGATGGAGTTGCCGTGCGCCACGACGAGCACCACCTCGCCGGTTCGCAGGTCGGGCACTACCTGGTCGGTCCAGTAGGGCAGCGCACGGGCGACGACGTCGCGCAGCGCCTCCGACAGCACGTGCGGCTCAGGCCGCGCGTGCGGGTCCGCCGGGTCGCCGGCGGAGTCGGTGTCCGCCCCGGCCTCCAGCTCCGGTGGAGCGACCTCGTAGGACCGGCGCCAGGCCCGGAAGACGTCGTCGCCGTACTGCTCACGCACCTGCTTCTTGTCCTTGCCCTGCAGCGCCCCGTAGTGCCGCTCGTTGAGCCGCCAGCTGCGCTTGACCGGGATCCAGTGCCGGTCGGCGACGTCAAGGGCGATGTTGGCCGTCGTGATCGCACGCCGCCGCAGGGACGTGTGCACCACGTCGGGCAGCAGGCCGGCCGCGAGCAGCAGCTCGCCCGCCCGGCGGGCCTGGACCAGGCCGAACTCGGTGAGCGGCACGTCCCGCCACCCGGTGAAGATGCCCTCGGCGTTGCCCTCGCTCTGCCCGTGACGGAGGAGCACCAACGTGTACGTCATGCGCTCCTCCCCTCCGGTGCAGACCGGCCCGCCGCCCTCGTGGGCGGCGGGCCGTCCGACTGGTGCTGCTACCTGCCCTGGTTGGCCACGGCCTTGATCGCCTCGGCTGCGGCGTCGGGGTCGAGGTATCTCCCGCCCTTGGCCACCGGCGCGAGGGTCTGCTCGTCGAGCTCGTACAGCAGCGGGATGCCGGTCGGGATGTTGATGCCGGCGATCGTCTCGTCGTCGATCCCGTCGAGGTACTTCACGATGGCGCGGATCGAGTTTCCGTGCGCGGCGACCAGCACGGTCTTGCCCGCCCGGAGGTCCGGCACGATGTCGCTGTGCCAGTACGGGAGGGTCCGCTCGAGCACGTCCTTCAGGCATTCGGCGAGGACCGGGGGCTGGCCGGCGTAGCGCGGGTCGGTGTCCTGGGAGAACTCCGAGCCGAGCTCGATCGCGGGCGGCGGCACGTCGTAGGAGCGACGCCAGAGCATGAACTGCTCGTCGCCGTGCTCGTCACGGATCTGCTTCTTGTCCTTGCCCTGCAGGGCGCCGTAGTGGCGCTCGTTGAGCCGCCAGCTGCGCTTCACCGGGATCCAGTGCCGGTCGGCGGCGTCAAGGGCCAGGTTCGCGCTCGTGATGGCGCGGCGGAGCAGCGAGGTGTGCACGACGTCCGGCGTGACGCCGGCGGCCGTCAGCAGCTCACCGCCGCGAGTGGCCTCGGCCAGGCCCTTCTCGGAGAGGGGGACGTCCACCCAACCGGTGAACAGGTTCTTCGCGTTCCAGCCACTCTCGCCATGGCGGAGCAGCACAAGGGTGTAGGTCATGCGTCCATCCTGCCGCAGCCCCCCAGGCGGTGCGCTGGGACCTCGGGCCCGGCGGTCAGGCCGCGGCGCTCTCCGCGAGCCGTCGCTCCTTGGCCTGGTGGTACACCTTCAGCACCGCGTCGGCGGCCGCGTCCCAGCCGCGCCGGCCGGCATGCCGGTAGCCACCCTCCCCCAGCCGCGTGCGGCGGGCCGGGTCGGCGAGCAGGTCGCCCAGCACCCACGCCCAGGTGCCGGCGTCGTGGTCGGGCACCAGCAGGCCGGACACGCCGTCGGACACCACGGTGTGCAGGCCCCCGACGCCGGCCGCGACCACCGGCGTCGCGCAGGCCTGTGCCTCTGCCGCCACGAGGCCGAAGGACTCGCTCCTGGACGGCACGGCGACCACGTCGGCCGCGCGGTACCACTGGGCGAGCAGAGCACGGTCGACCGGCGGCTGCAGCTGAACCCGGTCTGCGACGCCGAGCCGCTCGGCGAGAGCGGTCAGCTCGGTCAGCCGGCACGCCTTGCCGCTCGGCCCACCGAGGACCACCAGACGAGGCACCTGGGCGCCGTGGGAGGCGAGCTGGGCGAGCGCCCGCACCAGGATGTCCGGGCCTTTGAGAGGCTGCACGCGCCCGGCGAACAGGATCACCTGCTCGGCCGGGTCGAGGCCGAGCGAGGCGCGGGCCGCGTCCTGGGCGGCCCCCAGATGGGTGGCGTCGATGCGGTCGGTTCCGGGGTTGAAGATCGCGTGGTCGACCCCGGGTCCCACCACGTGCACGACCTCGGGGTCGGCGCAGTACCGGCGGATCAGGTCACCGGCCTCCTGGGCGGTGTTCGCCACCAGAGCGTGCGCCGCCGCGACGACCTGCTCCTCCCCGCGCACCCGCCGGGGCGGCTCCGGGGTGTCGCCAGGGGCGAGAGCGGCGTTCTTGACCTTGGCGAGCGTGTGCATCGTGTGCACCAGCGGCGCACCCCAGCACCGCGCGACGTCAAGGGCCGCGAGGCCGGACAGCCAGTAGTGGGAGTGCACGACGCCGTACCCGTGGGCAGGTCGGCAGGCCCGCAGCAGGCCGGCTGTGAACGCGGCTGTCTGGTCGGGCAGGTCGCCCTTGTCCATCGGAGCTGGCGGGCCGGCAGCCACGTGGCGCACCAGCACGCCCTCCGAGAGCTGCACCATCTCCGGCAGGTCGGGCGACGTCGTGCGGGTGAAGATGTCGACGAGCGCGCCCCGGCCGGCCAGGGCTCGGGAGAGCTCGGTGAGGTAGACGTTCATCCCGCCGGCGTCGCCCGTGCCGGGCTGATCGAGCGGCGAGGTGTGCACCGAGAGCATCGCGACGCGCGGGCCGTCACCCATCGACACTCCTCCCGGTTGGTCCTTGAAAGGGCAACTACCCTTCGATTATCCGGTGTCGCGCGCCATCCTGCGTACCGGTTTCGGGGTGATCTACGGCACGCCCACCGCGACGCAGGCGGGGAACGGGATCTGCACCGTCCGTGGCGGGCCCTCAGCGGGCGCCTCGGCGGGCGGCGGCCAGGCCAGTGCCACCACCCGTCCGGCGTTCTGCACCGCGGCGACGAGCCACCCCTGCGCCCCGGTTCCGGGGGCGTCCGCCATCGCGAAGTGCCGCGGCCAGCCCCCGCCGACCGGCAGGTCGGCCACGTGCTCGAGGCGGGCGCCGTCGTCGTGCACGGCGAAGGACGCAACCACGTCCGGGCCGCGGACGCTGACCAGGACGCGCCCGCCGGCCACCAGCACGTGCGCAGGCAGCACCTGGCTGCCCGACGCCAGCTGGCTGTCGCAGGCCGGCAGCACTTGCACCGGCTCCAAGCGGGCGTCGTCCGTCCAAGCCAGCACGTGCACCGTCACGCTCAGCTCGCCCACCAGGTACAGGTGGCCACCGGGGCCAAGGGCCATCTGCCGCGGACCGGTACCGGGGGGCAGGGTCGCGGCAACGCCGTCCTCGGTGAGCAACCCGTCGTCCTGGATCCGGTAGCGGCGGATCTCGTCGGTGCCGAGGTCCGCGACCAGCAGGTGCTGCCCGCCCGGCGCGACGATGGCCGAGTGGACGTGCGGGCCCTCCTGCCGGGCCGTGACCGGGCCGCTCCCGGAGTGCTCGAACACCTGGGCGAGGCCGCCGACGAACCGCTGCCCGACGTCGTCGCGGACCAGGGGCACGACGCCGAGCGAGCCGCTGCCGTAGTTCGACACGTACAGGGCGCGCTCGCCGGGGTGCAGCACGACGTGGCACGGCCCGGCACCCCCGGACGCCACCCGCTCGCGCTCGACCAGGCCACCGTCGTCGGTCACCGTGAACCCGGTGACCGCTCCCGGGCCGGTCTCGCCGGCCGCGAAGACCGTCCGGCCGTCGCTGCCGACCGCTAGGAACGACGGCGCGGGGGTCGCCACAGCCTGGGCTCCGGTCAGGGCGCCGGTCACCGGGTCCAGCTCGAGCCGCCAGATCCCCTCGCCGGTGCCAGGCGCGCCCTCGGGGCCGTCCGGCGGATACGTGCCAACCCAGAGGCGAACCGTGTCGGTCATCCCGGCAGCCTAGGGCGGCGGGCACAGCGGCCGCCCGGAGCGACGGACGCTCCGGGGCGCTGCCGGCCGATCAGCGGCCGCCCGCCCGGCGCTTGTTCACCAGGTCGAACGCGACGGCGAAGATGAGCACCACGCCCTTGACGACCGACTGCCATGCCGGGTCGACGCGCATGATCGACAGACCGATGTTCAGCACGCCCATGATGAGCGCACCGACGATCACGCCGGACACCCGGCCGATACCGCCGGTCACCGCGGTGCCGCCGATGAAGCAAGCGGCGATCGCGTCGAGCTCGTACATGGTGCCGGCGTTCGCGGTGGCCGCACCGGCCTTCGACGCGGTGACGATGCCCGCCACGCCCGCGAGGGTGCCGATGTTGACGAAGATCCAGAAGTTCATCTTCTTCGTGTTGACGCCGGACAGGATCGCGGCCTGCAGGTTGCCACCCATCGCGTACACGTTCCGCCCGAAGACCGTGCGGCTCATGACGAAGGAGTACACGACAATGAGCACGCCGATGATGAGCAGGACGATCGGCGTGCCGCCGCGGCTGCCCGCGAGAATCCAGGTGAACGCACCGATGATGCCGCCGAAGAGGACCACCCTGATGATCATCGGGGTCAGCGGCTCCACCTGGAGCTCGTGCTTGCGCAGGGTTCGCCGCGACCGGAGCTGGCTGATCACCAGCGCGGCGATGGTCACCGCGCCGAGCACCAGTGTCACGACGTCACGGTTGCCGATGTACCCCAGGCTGTTCGTCACGGAGCCGTTCGAGATCGATATGAAACCGCCCGGGAAGCCGGCGACCGTCCTGCTGACCAGGAGGATGGCCAGGCCGCGGAAGGCGAGCCAGCCGCCGAGGGTGACGATGAACGCGGGAACGCCGACGTACGCCACCCAGAACCCCTGCCAGGCACCGGCCAGGGCGCCGACCATCAGACCCGCGATCACCGCGAGGTACCAGGGCCACCCCGCTTCCTTCATGAGCAGGGCGGAGGCACCGCCGACCAGCGCCACGAGGGAGCCGACCGAGAGATCGATGTGGCCCGCCACGATCACGATGACCATGCCGATCGCGAGGATCATCACGTAGGCGTTCTGCTGGACCAGGCTGGCCAAGTTGTTCGGCAGCAGCAACTTGCCGTGCGTGAGCACCTGGAACAGCAGGACGATCACGAAGAGGGCGCCGACGATGCCGTACTGGCGGACGTTCCCCCCGAGGATCTTCTTGAGCGAGGTCACCGGGTCACTTCCTTCTGCGTGTCGCTTTCCATGGTCATGTACCGCATCAACCGCTCCTGGGTAGCCTCCTCGCGAGGCACCTCACCGGTGACCCGGCCCTGGCTGATCGCGTAGATCCGGTCGCACATCCCGATGAGCTCGGGCAGCTCGGACGAGATCATGATGATCGCCTTCCCGGCGCTCGCCAGCCTGTTGATGATCGTGTAGATCTCGTACTTCGCGCCGACGTCGATACCGCGGGTCGGCTCGTCCAGGATCAGCACGTCGGCGTCGGTGAAGATCCACTTGCTCAGGACGACCTTCTGCTGGTTGCCGCCGGAGAGGTTGCCGGTGAGCACGTCGACGTTCGGCGCCTTGATGTCCAGGTCGGTCCGGTAGCGCTCGGCCACCGTCGCCTCGACGCCCGGGTCCACGACGCCCCACCGCGAGACCTTGCCCAGAGCGGATGACGCGATGCTCCGCTTGATGTCGGCGAGCAGGTTCAGCCCGTACCGTTTGCGGTCCTCGGTGGCGTAGGCGATGCCACCTTCGATGGCCGCGTGCACGTTGTGCGGCGTGACGGTCTTGCCGTCCTTGATCACGCGACCGGAGATGTTCGTGCCGTAGGAGCGGCCGAACACGCTCATCGCGAGCTCCGTGCGGCCCGCCCCCATCAGACCGGCCAGACCCACCACCTCGCCGCGACGCACGTTGATCGAGGCGCCGTCCACCACCTTGCGCTCCTGCTGGATCGGGTGGTGCACGGTCCAGTCCTCGATCCGCATCACCTCTTCGCCGATGTTCGGCGTGCGATCGGGGAACCGGTGGTCCATCGGCCGGCCGACCATCGCGCGGATCAGGTCCTCCTCGGTGACCTTCCGGTCCCCGTGCATGTCGAAGGTCTCGATCGTCTCGCCGTCCCGCACGACGGTCGTCCGGTCGGCGATCTTGATCAGCTCGTTGAGCTTGTGGCTGATGACGATGCAGGTGATGCCCCGCTCCCGCAGGGACCTGATGAGGTCGAGCAGGCGCGCGCTGTCCTCGTCGTTCAGGGCGGCCGTCGGCTCATCGAGGATGAGCAGCTTGACCTCCTTGGACAGCGCCTTGGCGATCTCGACAAGCTGCTGCTTGCCGACGCCGATGTCGAAGATCTTGGTGTCCGGGCGTTCCGACAGGCCCACCCTGGCGAGGAGCTTGGCGGCCTCGGCGTCGGTCCGGTTCCAGTTGATGACGCCGTGCGTGGAGCGCTCGTTGCCCAGGAAGATGTTCTCGGCGATCGACAGGTAGGGGCTCAGCGCGAGCTCCTGGTGGATGATCACGATGCCGTGGTGCTCGCTGTCCCGGATCCCGCGGAACTGGACAGGCTTGCCCTCGAAGGCGATCTCGCCGTCATAGGTGCCGTGCGGGTGCACCCCGGAGAGAATCTTCATCAGGGTGGACTTGCCTGCCCCGTTCTCCCCGCAAATCGCGTGAATCTCCCCCGAGCGGACCGAGAGAGAGACGTCCTTCAGCGCGAGGACACCGGGGAAGGTCTTGGTGATCGCGCGCATCTCGAGGATGACGTCATCGGACGTGGTGTCGTCGGACGTGGTGTCGTCGGACATGGCTGCTCGCTATCTGTCGTACCGGGACGAGACCTTTGGGCCACAGTCAACACCCACCTGCCCGGTGACGGCCACCGGGCAGGTGGGTGTCGCAGATGGCCTCAGAGGCCGAGGTCCGCGGCGGTGTAGAAGCCGGATTCGATGAGCGTGTCCTGAATGTTGTCGGCGGTGACGGCGACGGGGTCGATCAGGTAGGTCGGGACGACCTTGACGCCGTTGTCGTAGGTCTCGGTGTCGTTCACCTCGACCTCCTCACCCTTGGCGATCTGGTCGACCATCGCCGCGACCTGCGCGGCAAGTTCTCGGGTGTCCTTCCACACGGTCATGGACTGCTTGCCGGCGATGATGTTGAGCACGTTCGCCTGGTCGCCGTCCTGCCCGGTCAGCACCGGGTAGTCCGCGCCCGGGCTGTAGCCGGCGCCCGCGAGGGCCTGGGCGATGCCCAGCGCGAGGGAGTCGTTCGGGGAGAGCACGACATCCAGCTTCGTGCCGGCGGCGTAGAAGGAGTTGAGCCGGTTGGTCATCTCGTTCTGGGCGGCCTCAGAGGTCCATCCCTGGATGCCGATGCTCGCCCAGTCCTCGTTGCTGGCCGGTGACTTGCCGGACGGGACGACCAGCTGGCCGGCCTCGACGTACGGGAGCAGGACGTCCCACGCGCCACTGAAGAAGTACTTGGCGTTGTTGTCGTCCGGTGAGCCTGCGAAGGGTTCGAGGTTGAACGGGCCGGCGCCGTCGGCAAGGCCAAGCTTGTCCTCGATGAACTGGCCCTGCAGCTGACCCACCAGGTAGTTGTCGAACGTCGCGTAGTAGTCGACGGCCGGGGTCTCGTTGATCAGCCGGTCGTAGGCGATGATGGTGACGCCCTGAGTCTTGGCGACGTCCAGGATCGGGGCGAGGGCGGTGCCGTCGATGGCCGCGATGACGAGGATGTTGGCACCCCCGTTGATCACGTTCTGCAGCTGGGAGATCTGCTTGTCGACCTCGTTGCCCGCGTACTGCAGGTTGGTCTGGTAGCCGGCCTCCTTGAGCAGACCCTCCAGGTTCGCGCCGTCCTTGTTCCAGCGCTCCAGGCTGCGGGTGGGCATCATGATGCCCACGAGGACGTCGGCGGGGTCCATCGCCTCGGCGCCCGGGGTGGCCTCGTTCCCGGTGTCACGCTCGGAGGAACATGCACTCACGCCAGTGAGCAGGAGTGCAGCGCTGGCGAGCGCTGCGACGGTCTTGAACTTGCGCAATGACATCATCGTTACCCTTCGTCCAGCCCCGCACCGGCGGCTCCGGTACGTCGGCCTCTCGTCGTCGCCTGGGCACTCAGCGCTGTCGCCGCCTGCCACCTCGGCCGGCTCACCCAGATTTGTTGACCCAATGAACGTAATTCGGCCGGACCGCCCTGGCAAGGGGTTCGGGCCGGATCCGGGTCACGATGTGATCACAAGTTGAAGCCGACGGCCGGGCAGCGCGCTGGACCGGTCGGGCGCCGACGAGGCCGCACGCGGGCAGGGCCGATTTCGCAGCCAACTTCGGGCTGAAGCCGAAGAAAGATGCTCGACTCCGGCGCCGAGCCGGGCACGCATCGGCCAAGCCCGACCCGGGGGAATTGGATGACGCCGGCACCCACGGCCTGTGTCCGAGCGAGGGCCGGACGCGAAGGTGCCGGCGTCAGAAGCAACGAACGCTCGGCTGAGATTTGTTGCTGGGCTGAACATATCCTTCTGAGAGAGCCCCGTCCAGGGGCGTCCCCCAGCCGAGTGAACCCCGGGTACCCAGGGGCGCTCCTCAGATCGGCAGCCAGCCCGCAGGCTCCTCCACCAGCGTCTGCAGCACCTCGAGGGCGGCACCTGTCATCGCGGGGTGCTGGCCCGCCTGCGCCACGCTCAGCTCGATGGCCGACCAGGGTGCGGTGATCACCCGTCGCTCCAGCTGGGCCAGCACCGCCTCGCGCAGGTACTCGGCCAGGTCCGCGAAGATGCCGCCGAGGACGACGTGCTCGACGTCGACGATGTTCACCATGTTCGCGAGCGCAACGCCGAGGGCCGATCCCGCAGCGGCGAACGCCTCGAGGGCCCGAGGCTCATGGCGCTGCCCCGCTGCGACCAGATCGGCAACGGTCGCCGAACGCGGCAGTCCGGCCCGCTCGACGATCGCGTCCTGGCCGGCATAGGACTCCAGGGTGCCCCCCTGGTCGAACGACCCCGCCGTGCCGAGCACGGTGTGCCCGATCTCACCGCTCCAGCCGTGACGTCCGGCGTAGATGGCGCCGTGGAGCACGATGGCGCCGCCGACCCCCACCTCACCGGAGACGTAGACGAAGCTGGACGGCGAGCCGCGGCGGACCCTCGCCTCGGCGCGAGCCGCGAGGTTGGCCTCGTTGGCCAGCCGGGGCGGCATCCCGGCAAGCACCGGGTCGGCGGCCAGGATCCCCACCACGTCGACGTCCCACCAGCGCAGGTTGGGTGCGAGCCGCAACGGGCCGGTGATGCTGTCGACCAGACCGGGCAGCGCCAGAGCGGTGCCGGCGATCATCACGCCTTCGTCGGAGAGCAGGGCCAGGACGGGGTCGGCGAGTGCCGCGAGCCGGTCCAGCACCACCTCGGGGTTGCTCCCCCGGAAGTCGCCGGACTCCACGCGCTCGGTCAGCACGCGTCCGCCGAGGTCGATCGCGCGTACCCCGAGGTAGTCGACGTTGACCTCCATGCCGACCGCGGCGACGGTTCCCCTGGCAGGTGCCAGCGGCACGGCGGGCCGCCCGGCGCGCTGCGAGGCCACCGGCTCGAGCTCGGCGACCAGCCGGGCTTCCAGCAGCCTGTCGACGAGCGCGGAGACCGTCGCACGGGTCAGCCCGGTGGCGGCAGCGATGTCCGCTCGGGAGACTGGTGACGGGGCGTCCAGCACCTGCCGAAGGGTCAGGGCGAGGTTGTGGTGGCGCAGACTGTCCTGGCGCGCCGTGCGTCCACGGCTCGCGGCCCTCCTCGGCGGCGACATGGCCTTGACCCTACCGCCCGACGAAGATAAGTTCATCGGAACAACAAAAGCCGGCGGCGATAGCCACCCCCGGTCCGGCCCGTCTGCCCGGCCCGGCTCTCGACGAGGAGATCAGATGGTTCGCAACCCCACCCCCGAGGACAAATTCTCCTTCGGCCTCTGGACGGTCGGCTGGGAAGCGCGCGACCAGTTCGGTGACGCGACCCGTGCAGCGATCGACCCGGTGGAGTCCGTGCACCGTCTCGCCGAGCTGGGCGCGGCCTTCGTCACCCTCCACGACAACGACGTCATCCCCTTCGGCTCGGACGACGCCGAGCGCGAACGGATCCTCACCAGGTTCAAAGGCGCGCTGGCCGAGACCGGCGTCCAGGTCGAGATGGTCACGACCAACACGTTCACGCACCCCATCTTCAAGGACGGCGCGTTCACGTCCAACGACCGCCGGGTGCGCCGCTTCGGCCTGCGCAAGGTGGTCCGCAACGTCGACCTCGCCGCCGAGCTCGGGGCGAAGACGTTCGTCATGTGGGGTGGCCGCGAGGGCGCCGAGTACGACTCCGCCAAGGACCTGTTCGCCGCGCACGAGCGCTACGCGGAGGGCATCGACACCGTCGCCGCCTACATCAAGGAGAAGGGCTACGACCTGCGGATCGCACTCGAGCCCAAGCCCAACGAGCCGCGCGGCGACATCCTGCTGCCGACCGTCGGCCACGCCCTCGGCTTCATCGCCAAGCTCCAGCACGGCGACATCGTCGGGTTGAACCCTGAGGTCGGGCACGAGCAGATGGCCGGCCTGAACTACACCACCGGCATCGCCCTGGCGCTCTGGGCGGGCAAGCTGTTCCACATCGACCTCAACGGCCAGAAGTCCATCAAGTACGACCAGGACCTGGTCTTCGGCCACGGCGACCTGTTCTCTGCCTTCGGGACCGTCGACCTGCTGGAGAACGGCTTCCCCAGCGGCGGGCCGCGCTACACCGGCCCGATCCACTTCGACTTCAAGCCGTCCCGGACCGAGGACATCCCGGGGGTCTGGGAGTCCGCGGCGGCGAACATGACGACGTACCTCATCCTCAAGGAGCGCGTGCAGGCCTTCCGGGCGGACCCGGAGGTTCAGGAGGCTCTCGAGCTGTCCGGCGTCTACGAGCTGGCCGAGCCGACGATCGGCGTCGGCGAGACCCTCGCGGACCTGCTCGCCGACCGCTCCGCGTTCGAGGAGCTGGACATCGAGGCCGTCGCCGCCCGCGGTTACCACTTCGTCCGGCTCAACCAGCTGGCCCTCGAGCACGCGCTCGGCGCCCGCTGACCCGTCGATGACGTCGTCAGGCCCCCCGGGAATGGTGGCTCGGGGGGCCTGACGCGCAGAAGGAGGAGCGATGACACTCGTCGCCGGGGTGGACTCCTCCACCCAGTCCTGCAAGGTCGTGGTGCGCGACGCCGAGACCGGCGCCCTGGTCCGATTCGGCCGCGCCGGCCATCCCGACGGTACCGAGGTGGACCCCCGGCACTGGTGGGATGCCCTGCGGGCCGCGATCCACGACGCCGGCGGGCTGGACGACGTCGCGGCGATCGCCGTCGGCGGCCAGCAGCACGGGATGGTCGCCCTTGACGGGGACGGCACAGTGGTTCGGGACGCACTGCTGTGGAACGACACGCGCTCGGCCGGTGCGGCGGCGGCCCTGGTCGCCGAGCTCGGCCACGGGGACCTCGCCGCGGGTGCCGCCGCCTGGGCGCAGGCCGTCGGGTCGGTGCTCGTGGCGTCACTGACGATCACGAAGCTGCGCTGGCTGCGCGACGCCGAGCCGGACCGGGCCGCCCGGGTGGCCGCCGTCGCGCTACCGCACGACTGGCTGACCTGGCGGCTCGCCGGGTACGGGCCGGCTGACGACTCCCCGCGCGGCCCGGACCTCGCCGCCCTGACCACCGACCGCTCGGACGCCTCCGGGACCGGGTACTGGTCACCGGCATCAGAGGGCTACCGGCCGGACCTGCTGCGCCTGGCCTTCGGGCGCGAGGTCGCCCTGCCCCGGGTGCTCGGGCCGGCCGACGTCGCGGGCGAGTCGGCCGGCCGGCTGCTCGGCCCGGGCGCCGGCGACAACGCCGCCGCCGCCCTCGGTCTCGGCATGCGCGTCGGCGACGTCGCCATCTCGATCGGCACGTCCGGGGTCGTGTCGGCCGTCTCGGCACGACCAACCGCCGATGCCTCCGGGATGGTTAACGGGTTCGCCGACGCGACCGGTGCCTACCTGCCGCTGGCCTGCACCCTGAACGCCTCCCGCGTGCTGGACGCGGCAGCGCGGATGCTGGGCGTCGACCACGTCGGCCTCAGCGGGCTCGCCCTGTCCGCCCCACCCGGCGCCGACGGCCTGGTGCTCGTCCCCTACCTGGAGGGCGAGCGGACCCCGAACAAGCCGGACGCAACGGGTGCGCTGCACGGCATGCGGCTGGCGAACACGACGCCCGCGCACCTGGCCAGGGCCGCCGTCGAGGGCATGCTGTGCGCCCTCGCCGACGGGCTCGACGCCCTTCGCGCGGTGGGGGTCCCGGTCCAGCAGGTGCGGCTGATCGGTGGTGGCGCGCAGTCGGAGGCCGTTCGGCAGATCGCGCCCGCCGTCCTTGGCCTGGACGTCGGCGTCCCGGAGCCCGGCGAGTACGTGGCCGACGGCGCGGCGCGCCAGGCCGCGTGGGTGCTCGGCGTGTCCGAGGGGGTCACCGCGGCACCGGAATGGTCGACCTCACCCGCACGGACGTTCACCGCCACCTCCGCCCCGCAGGTGCGCGAGCAGTACGCGCAGGCCCGTGAGCTCACTGTCGACAGGCACGCGAGCTGACCTGGCACACCGGACGAGGGGGGGGGCCCCGCCGCAGGCGCCCCCCCCCCCCCGCCCACGGGGGCGGGGGGGGGGGGGCGGAAGGCGCCGAGCACAGAGCCCCGCAGGCGGGCCCGCCGCCGC
>JBBRCL010000041.1:0-25083 GCA_038204895.1 Actinomycetales bacterium
GAGGTTCGAGGGTGTCCAGGATCGGCGTTGCTTACCCAACTCGAGCCTGGAGGCCCTCGTGGACGCTGATCTGGACACCCTCGCGACGGCACTTTATGTCACCACTGGCGATCTGCTGAAGGCATCGCCGCAGTTGGCGCCGTGGCGTCCGCAGGTGGGCATCGCACCGAGAGTCACTGATGCTGAGCTGGTCACGGTAGCGGTGATGCAGGCGCTGCTTGGCTTCGTCTCGGAGGCTCGTTGGCTGCGTTTCGCTGATGCCCACCTGCGGCACCTGTTCCCGTATCTGCCGCAGCAGTCGGGCTACAACAAGCGGCTGCGACGCCTGGGACAGACCATCGGCGCGATCAGTCACCGCCTCGCCCGCGCGACCAGCGTGTGGAGTGATGACGTGTGGGTCGTCGACTCGACTCCAGTGGAGTGCGCACGTTCGCGGGAGACCGTCCGCCGCTCGGATCTAGCTGGCTGGGCCGAGTACGGCTACTGCGCCAGCCACAGCCGCTTCTTCTGGGGACTGCGGTTGCATCTGGTCGCGACCCTGCAGGGCCTGCCCATCGCGGTGGCCGTGACCGGCGCGAAAGCCGACGAACGCCAGGTGCTGCTCGACATCCTCAGCGCACACCCGGACCTGCTGACCGCCCGCCCGCACCAGACAGTAATCGCGGACAAGAACTACTACGGCCGCGAGTTCGAAGCCACCCTCGCCGACGCCGGACTGCGCCTGCTACGCCCTCAACGAGCCGGGGAACCCCCACGCGGCGGCAGCCCCCTGTTCAAACCCCTACGCCAAGTCGTCGAATCCATCTTCGCCACCTGCAAGGGACAACTCGACCTCGAACGGCACGGCGGACGCACACCCGCCGGCGTGATGGTCCGCATCCAACAACGACTCCTCGCCCTGACCGCGACCATCTGGCACAACGACCGCACCGGCCAACCCGTCAAACGATCACTCCTCACCTACGACCACTGACCAACCCCACGGAATCAGTCATCCTAGGCCTGTCCTCACGTCTACGTGAGCCCGGTGACGATCTCGTCGAGGGCTGCGAGGTGCGTGCGGAAGGCTGACCGGCCCTGCCTGGTGAGCGCGAGGATGGTGTGCGGTGTCCGCCCGACGAAGTCCTTGCGCACCCGGACGTAGCCGGCCTGCTCCAGCAGGACGACGTGCTTGCTGAGCAGGGTGTAGCTGACGTCGAGAGCCTCCTTGACGGTCTGGTAGTCGGCGCTGTCGACGCTGTTCAGGGCCGCCATGAGGCAGAACCGCACCGGGGAGTGCACGGTGTCGTCCAGGGACCGCCGGGCGAGGGCCAGGGTCATCGGGAGGCTCGCACGAGGCTGAGCCCCAGGCCGGCCATGGGGACCACGGCGACGAGGGCCGCCAGGGTGGTGAGCCAGGCCGGTGCCGCGATCTCGATCAGGTCCGACCGCCACAGGAAACCCCCGACGCCCGCGACGAGGGCCGCCCAGGACCCTGCCACTGCGAGCCGGCGTCCGTACCCGCGCGGGTGGGCGCGCTCGTTCCGGCGACGGGCGACGGCGACGAACGGCAGCAGTGCCGAGAAGAGGAGCGCTGCGCCAGCGCCGATCAGCCCACCCCACTCCAGCCGACTCATCTGGAAGATCACTGCCAGGAGGGTGAACACCAGCCCGGCGACGGCGATCACCAACAGCCCTTCTCGGGTGCTCGTGTCGCGGGGTGATCGCTGTGCCGTGAGGTCGGCGCGGGCCAGCAGGCCGACCGAACCGTCGGTGGTCGGTGGGCGTCGTGCCATGGGCCGAGGCTACTAGGTTCTTGACGAATCGTGGAGTGGTTGAGTCGGCGTGGAGCAGACGCGCGTCACCGGGTCGAGCCGGGTCGAACCGGATCGGCGGAGGTGCTCTGCGGGTCGGTCGGCCGCATCCGTTCGAATCCGGTGCGGGAGACCTGCCAGAATGCAGCCCATGTCCCCGCGCCCCCGCATCCTGTCCGGCATGCAGCCGACATCGGACTCCCTGCACCTCGGCAACTACCTCGGCGCGCTGGTCAACTGGGTGGCCCTGCAGGACGACTACGACGCGCTCTACACAGTCGTCGACCTGCACGCCCTCACGGTGGCCCCGGACCCGGCCCAGCTTCGAGACCGGACCCGCCGCACCGCCGCGCAGTACCTGGCCGCCGGGGTCGACCCGGCACGGTCGGTGCTGTTCGTGCAGAGCCATGTGCCGGAGCACACCGAGCTGGCCTGGGTCCTCTCGTGCCACACCGGCTTCGGCGAGGCATCGCGGATGACCCAGTTCAAGGACAAGTCGGCGCGCCTCGGCGCTGAGGGCACGAACGTCGGGCTTTTCTACTACCCGGTCCTGATGGCGGCCGACATCCTGCTGTACGACGCCGCCCTTGTCCCGGTCGGCGAGGACCAGCGCCAGCACCTGGAGATCACCCGTGACGTCGCGCAGCGGATGAACTCGCGGTTCGGCAAGACCTTCGTCGTGCCCGAGCCGCACATCGTCCGGGACACCGCCAGGATCTTCGACCTGCAGGACCCGACCGCCAAGATGAGCAAGTCCGCGTCGTCGCCCAACGGTCTGATCGAGCTGCTGGACTCCCCGTCGGTGATCGCCAAGCGGATCAAGTCCGCGGTCACGGACACCGAACGGGAGATCCGCTTCGACCTGGAGTCCAAGCCAGGGATCTCCAACCTGCTCACCATCCACTCGGCGCTGAGCGGCCAGAGCATCCCCGACCTCGAGGCTGCCTACGCGGGGAAGGGCTACGGGGACCTGAAGAAGGACCTCGCCGACGTCGTCGTCGGGGCGCTGGCACCGCTGCGGGAGCGCGTCCTCGGTTACCTGGACTCCCCGGACACCCTTGACGACATCCTGGCCGACGGCGCGGAGCGGGCCAGGGCGATCGCGCGCGGAACCCTCGCGCGGGCCTACGACCGGGTCGGTCTGCTCCCGCGACGGGAGGCCCGGGCGTGAGACTGCCGGACCGCCTGGACGGACAGGTGCGCTTCGGTGTGGCCCTGCAGGTCCCGCCGCCGTTCGGGCCGCAGCTGCAGGCGGCGCGGGCCGGCTTCGGCGACCCGTTGGCGCACCTCATCCCGCCGCACGTGACCCTGCTCGGTCCGACGGTGCTGGACGCATCGGACCTGGACCAGGTCGACGAGCACCTGACGGCAGTCGGCCGGGCGCACGCGCCCTTCACCGTCCACTTGCGGGGGACCGGGACGTTCCGGCCGGTGTCGGACGTGGTGTTCGTCCAGGTGGTCCAGGGCATCTCGGAGTGCGAGCGGCTCGAGCGGTCGGTCAGGTCCGGGCCGCTCACCGAAGACCTGCGTTTCAACTACCACCCGCACGTGACGGTGGCCCACGACGTGCCGGACGCGGCGCTGGACCGGGCGTTCGAGGAGCTCGCCGACTTCCATGCGCAGTTCCTGGTGGACAGCTTGCAGGTGTTCGAGCACGGCGACGACGGCGTGTGGCGGCCGGTGCAGGACTTCGCCCTCGGGCCACCCTGACCCCTCCTCGAGCCCCGCCCCGCAGGGTGTCCCCTGCTCCCCACCCGTCCCCCTGCTCCCCACCCGTCCCCCTGCACAGTGGAGCATTCCGCGCGCGAAGCGCTCCACTGTGGGCCTGCGGGCGAGCAGACTGCTCCACTTTGCGGACATCGGGTCGGTGGGCCGGGTGGGGATCCACATCCGTGGCCGGGTCGGGTCGTGCACAACAGGGCCGGCCCGCCCGATCAGTCCCGTGAGGATCAGCCACGGTTGGGCCATGCACGGCGTCGAACGACTCCTCCCGGGTCTGATCACGGTGCGTGAGGCGCGCGCCATCGGGGTCGATCGGAACCGCATCGCTCGCGGCGGGTTCGTCCGGGTCAGGCGTGGAACCTACGTCCCGGCGGGCACCCCGGTCGGTGACGCCGATGCCCGGATGGCCATCGCCGCATCCGGGCTGCCCGACGCCGTCGTTCTGGGTGGGTGGGCAGCGGCTCGGCTGCACGAGAGATCGGTACCCTCGACGTCGGATCCACTCGTGGTCTTCGACGGCACGATGCCGGGTGTCGGCGCCGGCGATCAGAGGGTGCTGCCCGTGCTCGTCTGTGCCCCCCGTGAGGCGAGAATCCGTCCCCTGCCCGGCGTCACGCTCCTGCGCAGCGGTATCGAGTCGACGGAGCGCGTCGTGCTCGAGGGCGTGCCGGTCACCTCGGCGCTGAGGACGGCCTTCGACCTGGCCCGGACCTGGCCGCTGACCCCCGGTGTAGTCGCACTGGACCGCCTGCGGAACCTGGGCCTGATTGATGCCGAGGAGCTCGCGGCCCTGACTCGTCGGAAGGTGGGTTGGTCTGGGGTCGGGCACGCCCGCAGGGCGCTCGAACTATCGGACGGGGGTGCCGAGTCCCCCCGGGAGACGTTGCTGAGGCTGCTCTGGACCGACGCCGGTCTGGCCCGCCCGCTGGCGAACAAGGTGGTCAGGGACCTGGATGGCCGTTTCGTGGCAAGGGTTGACCTCATCGACCCGGATGCCGGCGTGGTCGGGGAGTACAACGGGGGATTCCACGCGTCGGCTGGACGCCGGAGCAGGGATGCCGCGCGCCAGGAGCGCCTTGAAGCGCTCGACCTCCTGATGATCAGGGCCTGTGATCCCGACCTGGCGACACCTCACGGGCGGATGGCATGGCAGATGCGTCTGCGAGACGTGTACGCGCGGGCTCGAGCTCACCCTCGTCGTCGCTCGTGGATCCTCACGGATCGCTGATCCCCGCCCGGCTCGTCCACGTCCGGCTCCTGTCTCCGCCCCATTCATGGTGTGCAGTGGAGCGATCCGCTCACCGTGGGCCTGTTGTGGAGCAGAGCGCGCGCGGAACGCTCCACTCTGGGTGGGTGGGTGGGTCGGTGGGTGGGTGGGTGGGGGGGTGGGTGGTTGGGGTTGGGTGGGGTCAGCTCAGAACGCGCGGGTGATCATCGCGCGCTTGACCTCCTGGATCGCCTTGGTCACCTCGATGCCGCGCGGGCAGGCATCCGTGCAGTTGAAGATCGTGCGGCAGCGCCACACGCCCTCTTTGTCGTTGAGGATCTCGAGCCGCTCTGCCCCGCCGGTGTCTCGGCTGTCGAAGATGAACCGGTGGGCGTTGACGATCGCGGCGGGCCCGAAATACTGCCCGTCGGTCCAGAAGACTGGGCAGGACGACGTGCACGCGGCGCACAGGATGCACTTGGTGGTGTCGTCGTACCGAGCTCGCTCCTCGGGTGACTGCCGGCGCTCGGCCGACGGCGCATTCCCACCGGTGATCAGGAACGGCATGACCTCGCGGAAGGACGCGAAGAACGGCTCCATGTCGACGACGAGGTCCTTGATCACGGCAAGGCCCTTGATGGGCTCGACGGTGATCGGCTTGCTCGGGTCGAGGTCCTTGAGCAGCACCTTGCAGGCCAGCCGGTTGCGGCCGTTGATCCGCATCGCATCCGAGCCGCAGATCCCGTGCGCGCACGACCGGCGGAAGGTGAGCGAGCCGTCGACCTCCCACTTGACGGTGTGCAGGGCGTCCAGCAACCGATCGGTCCGCAGTGCCCGGACCGTGAACTCCTCCCAGTACGACTCGGCGCCGGCCTCGGGGTTGAACCTGCGGATCCGCAGGGTCACGTCGAAGGCGCCGACGGCTTCTGGTTTGCCACCCGCCTGCGCCGACCGGGGCCCCCGCACGGGGGCACCGCCGGGTGCCCCCTCGGCAGACGCCTGTTCGGGCGCGATCTCCGGCCGCTCTGCCATCAGTACTTCCGCTCCATGGGCTGGTACCTGGTCACGGTGACTGGCTTGGAGTCGAGGCGCACCTCGGTGCCGTCGCCGGTCGCTGCTGGACGCCGGTAGGCCATCGTGTGCTTCAAGAACCGCACGTCGTCGCGCAGCGGGAAGTCCTCCCGGAAGTGCCCGCCGCGGGACTCCTCGCGGGCCAGTGCCCCGACCACCACGACCTCGGCAAGGTCCAGCAGGAAGCCTAGTTCGACCGCCTCCAGCAGGTCGGTGTTGAACGCCCGGCCCTTGTCCTGCACGGTGACCGAGGGGTAGCGGGCCTTCAACCGCCGGATCTCGTCCAGCGTTGCCGTCAGCGACTCCGCGCTGCGGAACACCTGGGCGCCCAGGTCCATGCTCTCCTGCAGCGCGCGCCGCAGGTCAGCCACCCGCTCGCCACCCTCTCCGGAGAGCATCCGCTCGAGCTGGGCGACCATCGTCGCCTCGGGTGCGGGCGGTAGCTCGGCGAGCTCGACAGCGGCGCTGTACGCGGCCGCGGCGATCCCGGCCCGCTTGCCGAAGACGTTGATGTCGAGCAGGGAGTTGGTGCCCAGCCGGTTCGCACCGTGCACCGACACGCACGCCACCTCGCCGGCGGCGTACAGCCCGCCGATCACCGCGGTGTTGGTCCGCAGCACCTCGGTGTCGATGGTGGTCGGCACGCCGCCCATCGCGTAGTGCGCGGTCGGGTACACGGGGACCGGCTCGGTGTACGGCTCGACGCCCAGGTACGTGCGGGCGAACTCGGTGATGTCCGGCAGCTTGGCGTCGATGTGCGCCCGCTCCAGGTGGGTCAGGTCCAGCACGACATAGTCCTTGTTCGGACCGCAGCCGCGGCCCTGACGCACCTCGTTGGCCATCGCGCGAGCGACCATGTCGCGCGGCGCCAGGTCCTTGATGGAGGGCGCGTACCGCTCCATGAAGCGCTCGCCCTCGCTGTTGCGCAGGATCGCCCCTTCGCCCCGGGCGGCTTCCGACAGCAGGATGCCAAGGCCGGCCAGACCGGTGGGGTGGAACTGGAAGAACTCCATGTCCTCCAGCGGGATGCCCCGCCGCAACGCCAGGGCCATGCCGTCCCCGGTCAGGGTGTGCGCGTTCGACGTGGTCTTGTAGATCTTGCCTGCGCCGCCGGTGGCCAGGATGACCGCCTTCGCGCGGAAGATGTGCGCCTCACCGGTGGCCAGGTCGTGCGCGACGACGCCGGCCACCCGCACCGGCTCGTCGTCGGCCACCTCGGCAGCCACCAGGTCGGAGGTGAGCAGCAGGTCGAGGGCGTAGAACTCGTTGAAGAACGCGACGTCCTGCTTGACGCACTGCTGGTAGAGGGTCTGCAGGATCATGTGGCCGGTGCGGTCCGCGGCGTAGCACGCCCGGCGCACCGGGGCCTCGCCATGGTTGCGGGTGTGCCCGCCGAACCTGCGCTGGTCGATCCGGCCGTCCGGGGTCCGGTTGAACGGTAGCCCCATGTGCTCCAGGTCCAGCACCGCATCGATGGCCTCGCGGGCCATCACCTCCGCGGCGTCCTGGTCCACCAGGTAGTCGCCGCCCTTGATGGTGTCGAACGTGTGCCACTCCCAGTTGTCCTCCTCGACGTTGCCGAGGGCGGCGCACATCCCGCCCTGGGCCGCGCCGGTGTGCGACCGGGTGGGGTAGAGCTTGCTGAGCACGGCCGTGCGGGCCCGGGTGGACGACTCGAGCGCCGCCCGCATCCCCGCGCCCCCGGCGCCGACGATGACGACGTCGTACTGGTGGGTCTGCATCGTGTGTGGTCAGTCCTCGGGTAGATGGGGCGGGGGCAGGTGCACGATCAGCTCGGGCACCGTGGGTCCGGCACCGTCAGACGGTGCAGAACGAGGGCAGCAGGTCCGCCGGAGCGCCGGCCGGGCAGGGGTCGAAGGTGAAGATCACCAGGGTGCCGAGCACGACGGTCACGGTGAATGCCAGGTAGAGCGCAGTCTTGAGGACCACGCGGGTGCCGGTCCGCTCGGCGTAGTCGTTGATGATCGTCCGGATCCCGTTGGTGCCGTGGATCATGGCGAGCCAGAGCATCAGCAGGTCCCAGACCTGCCACAGCGGGGACGCCCACTTGCCGGCGACGAACCCGAAGTCGACGGCCGTGATGCCGTCTCCGGCGATCAGGTTCATGAACAGGTGGCCGAAGATCAGGACCAGGAGCAGGACGCCGGACGCCCGCATGAACACCCACGCGTACAGCTCGTAGTTGCTCCGCCCGGCGGTCCGTCCACGGCGGGGGGGCCCGCTGCGCGGGGCCGCGATCGTCGTCGTGGTCATCACTCACCCCCGAAGACGTTGCCGAGGTGGCGCGGCAGGAAGAAGGCCATCGTCACGACGAACAGCCCGACGACGACCCAGAGCATCACCCGGTGGTACCGGGTGCCCTTCGACCAGAAGTCGACCAGCATCACGCGGATGCCGTTGAAGGCGTGCAGGACGATGGCGGCGACCAGGCCGGCCTCTCCGATGCCCATGATCGGGTTCTTGTAGGTGCCGATCACCGCGTTGTACGCCTCGGGCGAGACCCGGACCAGCGCGGTGTCGAGCACGTGCACCAGCAAGAAGAAGAAGATCAGGAACCCGGTCACCCGATGGGCGACCCAGGACCACATCCCTTCCCGTCCGCGGTAGAGCGTGCCGGCGGGTGCCTCGGGCACTGATGTCCTCCGTCTTCTGCTCAACGGCGCGTGGCGTGCCACGCCACTGTACGACCCGACTGTAACCAGCCGGAGATCAGCTTGCCGACGGCAGCTACCGGTGATGCCGGGCACGGTGGCGGCCGTCGGGGGCCACCAACACCGGTGCGACCTGGCAGGATGGCAAGCCATGATCCCGTCGTTCCGCGTGATCGTCCCAGCAGGTGGCGCCGGCACCCGCCTGTGGCCGCTGTCGCGGGCCGGCGCACCCAAGTTCCTGCACGACCTCACGGGATCCGGGCGGACGCTGCTCCAAGCGACTGTCGACCGGTTGCTGCCACTGACCGGGCCGGACGGCGTCGTCGTCGTCACGGGTGCCCACCACGAGGCGGCCGTCCGGGCGCAGCTGGACCTCCCGGCCGAAGCGGTGCTCACCGAGCCGTCGCCGCGCGGCTCGATGGCCGCGATCGGCCTGGCTGCAGCCGTGCTGCTCGAGCGCGAGGGTGATGTGGTGATCGGCTCGTTCGCCGCCGACCATCTGATCGTCGGCGAGGGCTTCGCCGAGGCAGTGGCGGAGGCGGTGGCGGTCGCCCAGGCCGGGTACGTGGTGACGGTGGGGATCACAGCCACCCAGCCGTCGACCGCCTTCGGCTACGTGCGGGGCGGCGAGCGGATCGACGTCCCCGGGGCGCCGAGCGCCCGGCTGGTGCCGAGCTTCACCGAGAAGCCGGACGCCGCAACGGCTGCCGCGTACCTGGCCACCGGGGACTACATGTGGAACGCGGGGATGTACGTGGTCGGCGCGCAGGTGCTGCTCGACCACCTCGCACGCCTGCACCCGGGGCTGCACGACGGTCTGCGGGCGATCGCCGCGGCCTGGGACACCGACCAGCGGGGCGCCGCCGTCGAGCGGCACTGGCCGGGGCTGGAGCAGATCGCGATCGACCACGCGATCGCCGAACCGGTCGCCGCGGAAGGGGGCGTCGCCGTCGTGCCGGGCGACTTCGGCTGGCACGACGTCGGCGACTTCGCGACCCTCGCCGACCTGCTGCCGGCCGACGACGAGGGCACCCGGGTGCTGGGGGACCCGGGACAGGTGCTCACCGTCGAGGCGCGGGGCGCGCTGGTGGTCCCGGGCTCCGGGCGCACCGTCGTCGTGCTCGGCCTGGACGACGTCGTGGTCATCGACACCCCGGACGCCCTGCTGGTCACCACCCGGGCGCGCACCCAGGAGGTGAAGGGTGCTGTCGAGGTGGTGCGGCGGCGCCGTCCTGAACTGCTCTGACTAGAGCGTGTCGAACAACTGTCCTTGGTCGAGGCGGCGGAGCAGGAGCCCGATCTGGGACAGGATGAGGAAGCCTTCGTGGGCGGCCGGGTGGTCTCGTACTGGCGCACGAGGTGTTGGTGGTGGTTGAACCACCCGTTGGTGCGTTCGACCCGTTGGTGCGTTCGACGACCCACCGTCGTGGTTGGACGATGAACCCGCCGACGGGTTTGGGGCCGGAGACGATCTCCAGCTCGACCCCGGCCTTCGTGGCGGCATCAGCGACGACCTGGCCGGTGTAGCCCTTGTCGGCCCGGACCTTGCGGATCGCGGTGGCGTCGCGGGCGGTCTTGCGTAGCAGGGGTTCGAACGCGGCACGTTCTTGGATGTTCGCGGCGGTCACGTGTACGCCGAGCAGCAGGCCGTGGTGTCCATGAGGATGTGCCGTTTGATCCCGTCGATCTTCTTCGCACCGTTGAAGCCGCGCGGCCCAGCCACCGGCATCCCCTTCACCGACGAGGAGTCCACGACTGCTGCGGTGGGTTCCTTCTTGCGTCCGGCGCGGGTGCGGGCTTCCTCCCGCAGTGTGCGCAGTAGCTGGTGCCACAGCCCCGTCCTGGTCCACTTCGTGAAGTGCTCGTGCGTGGCCGACCGCGACACGGTGAAGTCGTGGAGGAGGGACCGCCAGGGACACCCGGTCCTGACCACGTACGGCAGCGCGTTCACGTGCTCGCGCCACCGCACCTCAGCGCACGGGCGCCCGCCTCTGGGTTGGCCGGGGATGACGAGCGTGCGGATGCGCGCCCAGCCGTTGTCGGTCAGGTCTGATGGGTAGCAGCGACGGCCGATCACGGGATCCATCCGGTGATCGTGGTCGTCACCGGTGACATCAGTGCAGGTCAGATCCATTCCAGGGTGGTGGTGTCGGTGGCGGGCGGTAGCGTCCGGTTCGTGGCACGCCATACGACGTTCCAGTTCACGGCCGATCCCTCGGTCGCCCAGGAGCGGGCCCTGGCCCGACACGAGGGCGCGGCCCGGTTCGCGTTCAACCAGTGCTTGCGGATGCACCTGGACGCCCGAAATCAGCGCAAGGCCGTCGAGCGCGCCGCAGCCGACGACCAGGACGCGGCGAGCGTGCCGTGGTCCGGGTTCGACTTCATCAACACCTTCAACGAGTGGAAGCACAGCGAAGCCGCCGGGCGCCGGTTCCTCGTCGGCCCGGACGGTGGCACCCAGGTGCAGGTGACCGGTCTGGCCTGGCGGGGTGAGGTGTCCGCTCAGGTGTTCGAGGAAGCCGGCGTCGACCTCGGCAAGGCGCTGCGTGCGTGGACCGACTCGCGCAAGGGCGCCCGGGCCGGCCACAAGGTCGGGCACCCCAGGTTCAAGAAGAAGTCCGACCGTGGGTCGTTCCGGCCGCGCAACAAGGTCTCGCGCACCAAGGATGGTCAGCGGGCCACGATCCGGGTCGGGGACGGGCACCCGCGCTCGGTGACGTTGCCTGGTATCGGGTGCGTGCGGGTGCGTGACGACACGCGGCGGCTGCGGCGGATGCTCACCGGTGGGCGGGCGCGGATCTTGTTCGCAACCGTGTCCCGTCGGGCAGGACGCTGGCGCATCTCGCTGAACGTCGAGGCCGCCGACCTGCACCCCGACCTCCAGCACCCGCCACGCCCCGAAGGCGACCAGGGCGCTTGGGCTGGTGCGGACCGGGGACTGCACGCCCCCGTCGTAGCCGCCACCGTCGACGGCGTCGAGACCGTGCGCATCGCTGCCGCACCGAGGGCGGCGAAGGCCGGATCGAAGAAGCTGCGGCGTCTGTCGCGTGCTGTGGCCCGCAAGCCGAAGGGATCGAAGAACCGGAAGAAGGCGGTCGCCCAGCTGGGCCGCCACCACGAGCATGTCCGCAACATCCGTAAGCACTTCCTGCACCAGGTCTCCAACCAGCTGGTCAAGACCCACGACCACCTGGTCCTGGAAGACCTCAACGTGGCCGGGATGCTGACGAACCACCGCCTCGCCGCCGCCATCTTCGACGCCGCGTGGGGCGAGCTGGCCCGCCAGATCCACTACAAGCAGGCCTGGCACGGCGGGCAGGTCCTGGTCGCGGATCGGTGGTTCGCGTCCTCCAAGACCTGCTCCGCTTGCGGGCACGTCACGACCACGCTCACCCTCGCCGACCGCGTCTTCGTCTGCGAGCACTGCGGGCTGGCCATCGACCGCGACACCAACGCCGCGGCCAACCTCGCCGCCTGGGCCGTCAAGCACCACGCCCAGACCCCGGACCCCGAAGCACGAGGCCGGGACACCAACGCCCACCGACGGGAAGGCTCTGGCCCGCGCACACGCGCGAGCGAAACCAGCCCGGAAGACGTGGAAACCGGACCACAGACCGCCAACGCGGCCTGAACCCCGGACGCCCGAGAAGGGCGGTGCCGAACCCTCACCGAGGTTGTTCGACACGCTTTAGGCTCTCAAGGGTGCTGGAGGCTGCGGGGAGCGCGATCGCTGACCGGATCCGGGCGCGGGTGGACGCGCACCTGGACGAGCTGGTGGCGGTGCGCCGCGACCTGCACGCCCACCCTGAGGTGGCGCACACCGAGCGGCGCACGACGGACCTGGTCGCCGACCGCCTCCGGGCCGCCGGGCTGGAGCCGCGGCTGCTGCCCGGCACCGGGCTGGTGTGCGACCTGGGCCCGGGTCCGGTGGCGGCCCGGCGCCGACGCATCGCGCTGCGCGCGGACCTGGACGGGCTGCCGGTGCCGGACACCTGCGGGGAGCCATGGCAGTCGACGGTGCCCGGCGTCGCTCACGCGTGCGGCCATGACGTGCACACCGCAGTGGTGCTGGGCGCCGGACTGGTGCTGGCCGAGCTGGCGGAGGCGGGCCTGCTCCAGGCGGGGGTGCGCCTGCTGTTCCAGGCCGCCGAGGAGACCCAGCCGGGCGGCGCGATGGCCGCGGTCGAGGCGGGGGCGATGGACGGCGTCGGGCTGGTGTTCGCCCTGCACTGCGACCCACGGCTCGACGTCGGACGGATCGGCTCCCGCAGCGGCCCGATCACCTCGGCCTCCGACCCGGTGACCGTCACGCTCACCTCCGAGGGAGGGCACACGTCCCGCCCGCACCTGACCGGTGACGTGGTCTTCGCCCTCGGACAGGTGATCACCCAGGTCCCGGCGATCCTCGGCCGACGTCTCGACCCGCGCTCGGGGGTCAACCTCACCTGGGGTCACGTGCACGCGGGGAGCGTCGGCAACGCGATCCCGAGCACCGGCACGGTGCGGGGCACCCTGCGCTGCCTGGAGGCGCGGGCCTGGGAAGAGGCCGGAGCCGTGCTGCGGGAGGCCGTCGAGCACGTGGTCGCCCCCTACCTGGTCGAGGTCGAGGTTCAGCACCACCGGGGTGTCCCACCCGTGGAGAACGAGCCGGGGGCGACCCGGCTGCTCGAGGCCGCGGCCCGCGACGTGCTCGGTCCGGACGGGGTGCAGACCACCGAGCAGTCCCTCGGCGGCGAGGACTTCGCCTGGCTGCTCACCCGCGCCCCGGGGGCGATGGCGCGACTCGGCACCCGCACGCCAGGCGGGCGCAGCTACGACCTGCACCGTGGTGACCTCGTGCTGGACGAGGGGGCGATCGGGGTCGGTGCGGGGGTGCTCGCGCGGGTTGCGGTGCTGGCCGGCCAGCAGTCGCCGCAGGCGCCTTCCGGGGCCTGAGCTGCGAGCGTCCCGAATCCGTTACGGGCAAACCCGGCTCCCTACCGCACGGCAGCGGTCGAGAGCGGGTGAGGTTAGGGTTCGAGGTACAGCAGCCGACCAGGTGCTGGGAGTTCCCGAACTGAAAGAGCGGCCCGTCGGGCCGCAGGTCTGGGCGGCACAGGCGTGGCGACGACCCAGGAGCGGCGACGTGAGAAGACTGGTGCGAGCAGCGGTGCTGGCCACTGCGACGGCTCTGGTTCTGGCGGCGTGTGGTACCGCCCCCGACAAGGAGCCGGCGGCCACCGCGACCGCCGGCGATGACACTCCCGCGGCCGCCTTCAAGGGCTGCATGGTCTCCGACGCGGGTGGCTTCGACGACACGTCCTTCAACCAGGCCGGACTCAAGGGCCTGATGCGGGCCAAGGATGAGCTGGGCATCGAGACGGCCTCGGCCGAGTCGACGGAGGAGACCGACTTCGCTCCCAACATCGACTCCATGGTCGCCCAGAACTGCGACCTCATCATCACCGTCGGCTTCCCGATGGCCGACGCTGCGGGCGCCACGGCCGCGGCCAACCCGGATCTCGCCTTCGCGACCATCGACGACCAGTCGATCGATGCCGACAACGTCAAGCCGATCCTCTTCAACACCGCGGAGGCCGCGTTCCTCGCCGGCTACCTGGCTGCCGGCTACTCCACGACCGGTACTGTCGCCACCTTCGGCGGTGTCCCGATCCCGTCGATGACGATCTACATGGACGGCTTCGTCGACGGCGTGGCGCACTACAACGAGGTCAAGGGCACCGACGTGCAGGTGCTGGGCTGGGACAAGGCCTCCCAGCAGGGCGAGTTCGTCGGTGATTTCAACGACGTCGTCGCCGGCCATGACCTGGCCCGGTCCTTGATCGACGCCGGTGCCGACGTCATCCTGCCCGCTGCCGGGCCGGTCGGCTCCGGTGCGGCGGCCGCCGCTCAGGAGGCCGGCAACGTTGCGTTCATCGGTGTCGACCAGGACCGGTACGTTGCGGCCCCGGAGTACGCCGACGTGACGCTGACCTCGGTTCTCAAGCAGATCGCGCCGGCCGCCTTCGACGTCCTCGCCGAGGCCGTTGACGGCACCTTCAGCAAGGATCCCTACGTCGGGACCTTGGAGAACGGGGGCGTCGCGCTCGCGCCGTTCCACGACTTCGACGGTGCGGTCTCCGACGAGCTGAAGCGCGAGATCGACCAGCTCAAGGTCGACATCATCACGGGCGACATCGTCGTGGAGTCTGCAGCGACTCCCTGACGCCGGCGGCGGTGAGCCACCCGGGGTATCCGGAGGGTAAAGACCGCCCCAGCCGGGCGTCTGCAACGCCGGACTGCAACATTCCGAATCCGTAACAGAGCGGCTCAGACCCCTACTGGGCGGTAACGCGGCGCCTGCCGCCGCGACTAGTGTGCGGATTAAGCAGTCGACCAGGCGCCCGGCCTCTCGTCGTTACATGGCGATGCCGGGGCCGGTCGGCCCCGGCGTGGCGACAACACAGGAGTGGCGAAGTGAAGAGAGTGATGCGAGCAGCGGTGCTGGCCACCGCGACAGCTCTGGTCCTGGCGGCGTGTGGTGCCGCACCCGAGGCCGGGGAGAAGACCGCACCCACGGAGACGAAGGCGACCGAGCAGTCGATCGACTATAAGGCGTGCATCGTGTCCGACGCCGGCGGCTTCGACGACAAGAGCTTCAACCAGCTGTCCTTCGAGGGCGCCCAGAAGGCCGCCGAGGAGCTGGGGGCGAGCTTCAACAGCGTCCAGTCCGACTCCGAGACCGACTTCCAGCCGAACCTCGCGGCGATGGTCGGCGAGAAGTGCAACACCATCGTCACCGTCGGGTTCGCGCTGTCGGCTGCGACCGTCGAGTCCGCTCTCGCCAACCCGGACGTCGAGTACGTCCTGATCGACGACGCCGCGGACAACGACTTCAACGGTGAGAAGGACGCGGAGAACGTCAAGCCGCTGCTCTACGACACCGCGCAGGCCGCGTTCCTGGCCGGCTACCTGTCGGCCGGCTACTCGACCTCCGGCAAGGTCGGCACCTTCGGCGGCCAGAACTACCCGACCGTGTCGATCTTCATGGACGGCTTCAAGCAGGGCGTGGACTACTACAACTCGGTCAAGGGCACCTCCGTCGCGGTGATCGGCTGGGATGGCACGGACGGTCTGTTCACCGGTGGCTTCGACGCCAACGACACCGCCAAGGCCGTGGCAACCAACATCATCGGCCAGGGCGTGGACGTCCTGCTCCCGGTGGGTGGCCCGATCTACCAGTCCGCTCGCGACGCGATCGCCGACTCCGGCAAGGACATCGCGCTGATCGGCACGGACGCCGACGTGTACAACACCGACCCGTCGGTGCAGGGCCTGCTGCTCACCTCGATCATGAAGAACATGGACCTGTCGACCTACGACGCGATCATGGCTGCGGGCGAGGGCAGCTTCGACCCGACCGCCTACGTCGGCACGCTCGACAACGGCGGCGTCGGCATCGCCCCGCTGCACGACTACGAGGGCAAGGTCGACGCGGCGCTGATGGCCGAGGTCACCCAGCTCCAGCAGGACATCATCGACGGTACGGTTGTGGTCACCTCGTACCTCAACCAGTAGCCGTAGTGTGATCGACACCGCGTGACGCGACACGCCCCGGGAGGGCCGTACCGGTTCCCCCCGGGGCGTGTGGCGCACGTAGGCTGCCTTCGCCCACCACCGTCGACGAGGATCGCGGGATGAAGCTCGAGCTGCGCGGTATCACCAAGCGCTTCGGCACCCTGGTCGCCAACGACCACATCAGCCTCACCATCGCCCCGGGCGAGATCCACTGCCTGCTCGGCGAGAACGGCGCAGGCAAGTCCACCCTGATGAACGTCCTGTACGGCCTGTACACGGCCGACGAGGGCGAGGTGCTCCTCGACGACGAGGTGCAGCACTTCCGCGGGCCGGGAGATGCCATGGCCGCCGGGATCGGCATGGTGCACCAGCACTTCATGCTCATCCCGGTCTTCACCGTCGCCGAGAACGTCATGCTCGGCAACGAGACGACGTTGCCCGGCGGACGACTGGACCTGGAGGCCGCCCGCGCCAAGGTCGCCGCGATCGCCGACCGGTTCGGCTTCCACGTCGACCCGGACGCGCTCATCGAGGACCTGCCGGTGGGCGTGCAGCAGCGCGTGGAGATCATCAAGGCACTGTCCCGCGACGCCAAGGTGCTCATCTTCGACGAGCCGACCGCGGTGCTGACCCCGCAGGAGACCGACGAGTTCATGGGCATCATGCGCCAGCTGCGGGACGAAGGCGCCGGGATCGTCTTCATCACGCACAAGCTGCGCGAGGTGCGCGAGGTGGCCGACCGGATCACCGTGGTGCGACGCGGCGCGGTCGTCGGCGAGGCCAGCGCGGACCAGTCCGACGCCGAGCTCGCCACGATGATGGTGGGCCGGGCCGTGGAGCTCACGGTCCACAAGGACGAGCCCCGGTACGCCGAGACCAGCCTGGAGGTGCGTGGCCTGGAGGTCACCAACTCCAGCGGCGCCGTGGTGGTCGACGACGTGACCTTCTCGGTGCGCGGCGGGGAGATCCTCGTGGTCGCCGGCGTGCAGGGCAACGGCCAGACCGAGCTGACCGAGGCGCTGGTGGGCCTGCACAAGCCGTCGGCCGGCAGCGTGATGCTCACCGGCCAGGAGCTGATCGGCCGGACCGTCAACCAGGTGCTCGCCGCGGGGGTGGGGTTCGTGCCCGAGGACCGCAGCACCGACGGCCTGGTGGGGGAGTTCACCGTGGCCGAGAACCTCATCCTGGACCGCCGCAGCGGCCCGCCGTTCGTCAAGGCCGGCATGCTCCAGCTCGGCGCCCGTGACGACTTCGCGCGCTCGGCCGTCGAGGAGTTCGACATCCGCACCCAGGGCATCGCCGAGCCGGTCGGCCGGCTGTCCGGCGGCAACCAGCAGAAGGTGGTGCTGGCCCGGGAGCTGTCCCGCGAGCTGCGGCTGCTGGTCGCGGCGCAGCCGACCCGCGGCGTCGACGTTGGCTCGATCGAGTTCATCCACAAGCGGATCGTCGCCACCCGCGATGCCGGGGTGCCGGTGGTGGTCGTCTCCACCGAGCTCGACGAGGCAGTCGCGCTCGGCGACCGGATCCTCGTGATGTACCGCGGCCGAGTGGTCGGCATCGTCCCGTCCGACACGCCACGCGAGGTCCTCGGTCTCATGATGGCCGGCGTCGCGCCCGAGGGGAGCGAGGCCGCATGAGCGACACCGAGCGGGCCGAGCACGCCCGGCCGCAGCAGACCGGTGAGGACCGCTGGCGCGAGGCGCTGACGAGGGTGGTCTCCGGTGGCTGGGTCGTCTCGGTGGGCGCCATCGTGCTCGCCGTGCTGGCTGGATCGATCATGATCATCGCCACCGACAAGGGTGTCCAGGAGGCGTTGCCGTACTTCCTCGCGCGGCCAGGGGATGCCCTCGCCGCGATGGCCGACGCGGTGGGCGGGGCCTACTCCGCGCTGTTCCGTGGCGCGGTGTGGGACTTCCGCGCCGACGACTTCGCCACCGGGATCAGGCCGCTGACCCAGAGCCTGACGATGGCGACACCGCTCATCATGGCCGGCCTCGGCGTGGCACTCGGCTTCCGGGCCGGGTTGTTCAACATCGGTGGCCGGGGCCAGATGCTGACGGCGGCGGCGGCGGCCGGCCGGGTCGGCTTCGGGCTGGACATGCCGTGGCCGCTGCACATGCTTCTGGCGGTGGCGGCGGGCATGCTGGCCGGTGCGCTCTGGGCGGGGATCGCGGGCCTGCTCAAGGCCCTGACCGGCGCGCACGAGGTGATCGTCACGATCATGCTCAACTACGTCGGGTTCTACCTGGTGAGCTACATGCTCGCCACGCCTGGGCTCCTGCAGGCGCCCGGGTCGTCGAACCCCAAGACCCCGCCGATGAAGAACTCAGCGGTGATGCCGGACCTGCTGGGCTCCGACTTCAACCTGCACCTCGGCTTCGTCTTCGCCCTGGTGGCGGTGGCGTTCGTCTGGTGGCTGCTCAACCGTTCGTCGGCAGGCTTCGCGTTCCGTGCGGTCGGGGAGAACCCGGCGGCCGCGAAGGTCGCCGGCATCAACGTGCCGCGCAGCACGGTGTCGGTGATGCTCATCGCCGGTGCACTCGTCGGCCTGGCCGGCGTCACCCAGGTGCTCGGCACCGTGACCACCGGCTTCAGCAACGACATCGACTCGGGGATCGGCTTCGACGCGATCACCGTCGCGCTCCTCGGCGGCTCGCGGCCCGTGGGTGTGCTGCTGGCCGCGATCCTGTTCGGCGCCTTCAAGGCCGGCGGCTCGGTGATGCAGGCTGCCGAGGGCGTGCCGATCGAGATCGTGCTCGTCGTGCAGTCGCTCATCGTGCTGTTCATCGCGGCGCCACCCCTGGTCCGCGCCGTGTTCCGGCTGCCACAGCCCGACGGCAAGCCATCGGCGCGCGCCCGACGCCGCGCCCGGCGCAAGGAGGTGACCGCGTGACCGCCACGACGCAGGCTCCGGCTGCCGAGGCCCGCCGCGTCACCGTCGTCTCGCACAAGGCGCCGATCGCGCTGGCAGCCGTCACGGCGCTGTTCGCGCTGCTCGTTGCCCTTGCCCCGCGCGAGGGCTTGACGCACTTCCGGTTCGCCACCGACGGGGACGTCGTCGCGTTGCCGAGCGCCGCGGTGCCGGCCTCGACGACGGCCTGGATCTGCGTCGCGATCGCCGGGGTGCTGGCGCTCGGTGCGTTCGCGCGCACGAGGGCCAAGCGGAAGGTGCCGGTCTGGCTGCTCGCGGTCTTCGCGGTCGTGGTGCTGTTCGGGTTCCTCGCCTGGTCCGGTGCCGGCAGCCAGAGCGACTTCCCGGTCGCCAGGCTCCTCGCGAGCTCGGTGCTGCTGGCGGTGCCGCTCGTGTTCGGCGCGCTCGGCGGCGTGCTCGGCGAGCGTGCGGGCGTGGTGAACATCGCGATCGAGGCGCAGCTGCTCGCCGGTGCGTTCAGCGCCGCGATCGCGGGCTCGCTCACGGACAGCCCGGTGGTGGGCCTGCTCGCGGCGATCGCCGCCGGCATGCTGGTCGCACTGGTCCTTGGCGTGTTCACCATCACCTACCGGGTCGACCAGATCATCGTCGGTGTGGTGCTCAACGTGCTGGTCATCGGCCTGACGAGCTTCTTCTACTCCCAGGTGCTGGTGCCCAATGCCGAGCGCCTCAACTCCACCAACCGGTTCGGCACTCTTGCGATCCCCGGGCTGTCCGCCATCCCGGTGATCGGCCCGGCGCTGTTCCACCAGTCGGCCATCGTCTACGTCATGTACCTGGCGGTGCCCGCCGTCTGGTACGCGATGTTCCGGACCCGCTGGGGCCTGCGCCTGCGCGCGGTGGGCGAGCACCCCCAGGCGGCCGACACGGTGGGCATCAAGGTTGAGCGGATGCGCTACGCGGGCATCCTGGTCGCCGGTGGCGTGGCGGGCATCGGCGGCGCGTTCTACACGGTGGTGTCGGTGTCCTCGTTCGGCAAGGAGATGACCGCCGGTGCGGGCTTCATCGCGCTCGCCGCCGTCATCTTCGGCAAGTGGAACCCGGTCCGGGCGGCGCTCGCCGCGCTGCTCTTCGGTGCAGCCTCGAGCCTGCAGGGCGCGCTGAGCATCGTCGGCGCCCCCGTGCCCAGCCAGTTCATGCTCATGCTGCCCTACGTGGTGACGATCCTCGCGGTCGCCGGCCTGGTCGGGCGCTCGCGGGCACCCGCGGCCGACGGCACTCCGTACATCAAGGAGTGAGCGCCATGCCGGTCGTCGACTGGGATCGGCTCAGGGCTGCCGCCCAGGGGGCGATGTCCCACGCGTACGCGCCGTACTCCCACTACCCCGTGGGCGCCGCGGCTCTCGTGGACGACGGTCGCGTCGTCGTCGGGTGCAACGTGGAGAACGCCTCCTACGGGGTGACCCTGTGCGCGGAGTGTGGTCTCGTCTCCGCGCTGCACGCAGGCGGCGGTGGACGGCTCGTGGCGTTCACCTGCGTGGACGGCCGGGGCGCGACGATCATGCCCTGCGGACGCTGCCGCCAGCTCCTGTTCGAGCACGGCGGGCGGGACCTTCTCGTGGAGACCGTCAGCGGCATCCGGCCGATGAGCGAGGTGCTGCCCGACGCGTTCGGGCCGGACGACCTGGAGCGGCCATGACCGAGGCCTACGACGCCGTCGACGTGATCATCGCCAAACGGAACGGTGGACGGCTGAGCGACGCCCAGATCGACTGGGTGGTGGACGCGTACACCCGCGGCGTCGTCGCCGAGGAGCAGATGGCTGCCCTGGCGATGGCGATCCTGCTGAACGGGATGGAGCGCGACGAGATCGCCCGATGGACCGCGGCGATGATCGCGTCCGGGGAGCGGCTGGACTTCTCCGGGCTGTCCCGCCCGACGGCGGACAAGCACTCCACCGGTGGCGTGGGGGACAAGATCACCTTGCCGCTGGCACCGCTGGTCGCAGCGTGCGGGGTCGCGGTGCCCCAGCTGTCCGGGCGCGGCCTCGGGCACACCGGCGGCACCCTGGACAAGCTCGAGTCGATCCCGGGCTGGCGGGCCTCGCTGAGCAACGCCGAGATGCTGGCCCAGCTGGAGGGTGTCGGCGCGGTGATCTGCGCGGCCGGCACCGGCCTGGCGCCGGCCGACCGCAAGCTCTACGCGCTGCGGGACGTCACCGGGACGGTGGAGGCCATCCCGCTGATCGCGCCGTCGATCATGAGCAAGAAGATCGCAGAGGGCACCGGGGCGCTCGTGCTGGACGTCAAGGTCGGCAGCGGGGCGTTCATGAAGGATGCGGACCGGGCGCGTGAGCTGGCCCGCACCATGGTGGACCTCGGCACGGACGCTGGGGTGCGCACCGTCGCCCTGCTCACGGACATGTCGACGCCGCTCGGGCTGACCGTGGGGAACGCGCTCGAGGTCGCCGAGTCCGTCGAGGTGCTCGCCGGGGGAGGTCCGCCCGACGTCGTCGAGCTCACCGTCGCCCTCGCCCGGGAGATGCTCGCCGCCGCCGGGCGAGCCGACGTCGACCCAGCGGACGCGCTCGCGGACGGCCGGGCGATGGACGTCTGGCGCCGGATGATCGCGGCTCAGGGCGGCGACCCGGACGCCGCGCTGCCGGTCGCGCGGGAGTCCGAGCAGGTGCTCGCCCCCGCTGACGGCGTCCTGGTCGGCATGGACGCGCTCGCGGTGGGGGTCGCGGCCTGGCGGCTCGGCGCCGGACGGGCCCGCAAGGAGGACGTCGTGCAGGCGGGCGCGGGGATCGAGCTGCACGCCAAGCCGGGCGCGCAGGTCCGCGCCGGCGAACCGCTGATGACGCTGCACACCGACACCCCGGAGCGCTTCGAGCGGGCCCGGGCGGCGCTGGCGGGTGCCCTGACCATCGCGCCGGCAGGTTCACGGCCCCCGGACCGCCCGCTCGTGCTGGAGCGGATCGGGTGACCGGCCTGCAGCTCACTGCGCTGCTGCGACGTGTGGGGCCGTGGCAGGGGGGCGGGGCCGCAGCCGTCTGGCCGCGGGGCCAGGGCTCCGGCGGGGCCGCGGCCGCCAGCGCATCGAACGGTGCTGCGGACGGTGCTGCGGAGATCCGCCGCCGCACCTTGGCCGCGACCGGCTCGGTCGCGGCCGCGGAAGAAGCGACCCAGGCGTGGACGGCCCTGGCGGCGGATGCGCAGGCGGCGGTCCTCGACCCCGCGGGCACGATGGCGAGCGCGGCGCGACAGACCGATGCCACCACCTGCGGGTCGGCCGTGCTCACCATGCTCGCCGCGACCGGCGACCCGTCCCTCGCGCTCTGGCTGGTCACCGGCAGGCTCGGCCCGGTGCGCCCGCCGGAGCTGGTCGGTGCGCCGCTCGGCGCGCTCGCCCTGCTGGCCACCGCTCCCGCCGAGCGCAGGTTCGCCGCCGTCCAGCGGGTGCTCAAACGACGCTCGACGGCGACTGCCTTGTTCGGCCTGCCCTGGCCCGCCGCGCTTGGCACCCCACCGTGGGGTGCCGCCCGGGTGGCCCGCTTTCCCGGCGTGGCCTTCCATCACCAGCCGGTGGACGACACCGACCAGGTCCACCTGGGGCGCGTGCTCGACGCCGTGGAGCTGGCCCTGGCCGCCGGTGTGCCGGTGCCGCTGTACAGCGGTGGGGACTCCTCCGGGGGGTGGGCGACGGCGACCCCCCGGCACGTGGTGCTGGCCGTCGGTTGCGGCCCGGGCGGCCTGCGGGTCTTCGAGCCGGGTCACGGTCGGCTGCACACGGTCTCGCGGCGGGCGCTCGCGGCCGGCGACACCCCGCAGCCGGGTCTTGGTGGCTGGCCGCACCTGGCGTGGGTGCTCCTGCCGTACCCCGTCGGCTAGTCCGCGCTGTTGCCACGGCCGCGGGCAACGGGCCACGATGGGAGCGGACCGCGTGCCCGCCGAGCGGGCCCCGAGCGAGAGGTGGCGTGATGAGCACAACACCGGGTGAGAACACGTGGGCTGACGCCGGCCTGATCCCGCCGGAGGACGAAGAGGTCCCCGAGCCCCGTCAGACCACGGTCCCGGTGGAGCCGGAGCACCAGCCGGCCGCGCCCCGACCGGACCTGCGCGATGAGGCAGCCGAGCCGGACGTCGTGGAGCAGGCGCTCGGCCTGGGAGAGGACGAGGACGAGGGGTCCCCCGAGGAGTGAGGCCCTACTGACCACTAACGTGGGGCGATGACCTCACCGGAACCCACTCTCGAGGTGATCCGCGCGCTGCCGAAGGTGGCGCTGCACGACCACCTCGACGGCGGGCTCCGCCCGGCGACGGTGGTCGACCTCGCTCGGGGTGTCGGCCACGAGCTGCCCGCCGACGACGCCGAGGAGCTCGGCGCCTGGTTCGTCAGCGCGGCCTCCTCGGGCTCCCTCGAGGGCTTCCTGCAGACCTTCGAGCACGTGATCCCGTTGCTGCAGACCGCCGACAGCCTGCGCCGGGTGGCCCGGGAGACCGTGCTGGACCTGGCAGCGGACGGAGTCGTGTACGCGGAGCAGCGGTACGCGCCCGAGCAGCACCTGGCCGGGGGACTCACCCCGCAGCAGGTGGTCGACGCCGTCCAGGAGGGCATCACCGAGGGCATCGCCGAGGCGGCCGGCGGTGGCCGGACCATCCGGGTGGGCCAGATCGTCACCGCGCTGCGGGACGGCGACGCGGGGGACTGGACCGCCGAGCTCGCCCTGGCCAACCGGGACCGCGGCGTCGTCGGGTTCGACGTGGCCGGGGCGGAGGCCGGCTACTCGGTGACCCGGCACGAGTCCGCGCTGCGCATGCTACGGCTCGCCGGCTTCCCGGCGACCATTCATGCGGGGGAGGCCGCGGGTCTCGACTCGATCTCCGAGGCGATCCACCTGGGCGGTGCGGTCTGGATCGGGCACGGCCTGCGGATCACCGACGACATCGCCTTCGGTGACCGGGACGACGACGACCCGTTCGGGCCGGCGGGTGCTCGCCTGGGTCACCTGGCGCACTGGGTCCGGGGCCAGCAGATCGTCCTCGAGCTCTGCCCGACGTCCAACGTGCAGACCGGCGCCGCCGCATCGGTTGCCGAGCACCCGATCACCGCGCTGCACCGGCTCGGCTTCGCCGTCACTGTCAACACCGACAACCGCCTGATGTGCGGTGCGACGCTGAGCAGCGAGATGTACGCCCTGGTGGCCGAGGCCGGCTGGAGCCTGGCGGACCTCAGGGACGCGACGATCACCGCGGCGTGGAGCGCGTTCTGCCACTTCGACGAGCGCGCGGACCTTGTTGACCTGCTCGACCCCGCCTTCACCGACTCGAACGGACGGCACCTCGGATGACCGGAACCCACCTCGACCGCGCAGCTGTCGCACAGATGGTCGACCACACCCTGCTCAAGCCCGAGACGACGACCGAGGACGTCGTCGCCCTGGTCGCGGAGGCGCAGCGGCTCGGCGTCTACGCGATCTGCGTGTCCCCGTCGATGCTGCCGGTGGACGCCGGCGAGGTGCGGGTCGCAACGGTCTGCGGCTTCCCCTCCGGCAAGCATCGCAGCGAGGTCAAGGCGGCTGAGGCTGCCCGCGCCGTCGCCGACGGCGCGGACGAGGTGGACATGGTGATCGACCTCGGAGCGGCCGTCGCCGGGCGGTGGAAGGCCGTCGAGGTGGACGTCACCGCGGTCCGCGCTGCGGTCCCGGCGCCCGTGCTGCTCAAAGTGATCATCGAGTCGGCCGCGCTGAGCGACGCACAGGTGATCGGGGCCTGCCGGGCGGCGGAGGCCGCCGGCGCCGACTTCGTGAAGACCTCCACCGGGTTCCACCCCGGCGGGGGCGCGACCGTGCACGCGGTCGAGCTGATGGCGGCGACTGTCGGCGGGCGGTTGGGCGTCAAGGCGTCCGGCGGCATCCGCACCGGAGCGGCCGCCCGGGCCCTGATCGCGGCCGGCGCGACGCGGCTGGGGCTCTCCGGCACCGCCGCGGTGCTGGACACCCTTGACGACGCCGCTCCCGACGCCCCCGCGGGCGACGGGTGCTGACGGCCTAGAGCGTGTCTCCAAAGGATTGGGGGGTGCGTCGCGCAGGCTGGTCTGGTGACTCGTGAAGCCCTTCTCGACGATGCCCAGTGGAAGTTGATCGAGCCGTTGCTCCCGGCTCAACGCTCGGGTCGCGGACGCCCGATG
>JBBRCL010000042.1:0-24258 GCA_038204895.1 Actinomycetales bacterium
GGGCTTGCCGCACACGGCCGAGGCTGGCCTGACGACACGAGATCGGTCGTAGTCGACAGGGACGAGGCGTGCTCCAAGTCAGCGAACCGTGCGACAGGGGGCGTCGCGGCCCCGGCCACGGTGCTGCTGACCGCCGTGGCCGCAGTGACGAGCCTGCCCGCGCTGGAGTCGGCCCTCCAACGCGCATCCTGTCCCCTCCCAGCGGCCGCGCCTGGGCTCACCGGGGCGTACCGTTAGGGCGCCTCGTCGCGGCCGTCAGGGGCTCCCGCCGGGCGATTGTGCTCAGCATGGCGCACATCTTCGAGTCCGCAGGGAGTCCGCAAGACGACCGTCTGCGCCCACCTGTGACCATCACCGACAGGCGGCGTTCCAGCACGTCAGCGGCATTCTCCGTCAACTGCCGTCGACGGCCGACGCCCGCGTACCCATACGTCAACTACCGCTGAGCCGTCGCGTTCGGGGCGGCTCGGGCCCGCGGCCGGCGTCAGTAGCGGACGATGCCGTTCTGCTCTCCGGCCAGCGCCTCGAGCCGCTTGATCCGCTCGGCCATCGGCGGGTGGGTGGCGAACAGCGACGCCATGCCGCCGCCGCGGAACGGGTTGGCGATCATCAGGTGCGACACATTGACCAGATCCCGGTTGGCGGGCAGCGGCGCACGCTGCGTCCCGCGCTCCAACTTGGCCAGCGCGGAGGCCAGCGCCATCGGGTCCCCGGTGAGCTTCGAACCGTCCTGGTCGGCGTCGTACTCGCGCGTCCGGCTGATCGCGAGCTGGATGAGGACCGCCGCGACCGGGGACAGGAACACCATCGCCAGCATCGCGAGCGGGTTCCCGCCGCCCCGGCGGTCGCCGCCGCCGCCGAAGAACATCAAGAACTGGGCGACCGAGGTGATCACCCCGGCGAGGGCCGCGGCCACCGATGACGTGAGGATGTCGCGGTTGTACACGTGCATCAGCTCGTGGCCCAGCACGCCCTTCAGCTCCCGCTCGTCCAGCAGGACGAGGATCCCCTCGGTGCAGCACACCGCCGCGTTCTTGGGGTTCCGCCCGGTCGCGAAGGCGTTGGGGGCGGCCGTCGGGGACACGTAGAGCCGGGGCATCGGCTGGCGGGCCGTCGTCGACAGCTCCCGCACGATCCGGTGCATCACCGGCTGCTCGAGCTCGCTCACCGGCCGGGCGTGCATGGCCCGGATCGCGATGGACGCCGAGTTCCAGTAGCTGTACGCCGTGCCGAGCAGGCCGACAGCGGCGAACAGCCAGATGTACCGGCCACCGCCGATGAACGATCCCAGCAGCAGGACGACAGCCCAGAGCACGCCGAACAGGGCTGCCGTCTTGAGCCCGTTGAAGTACCGACGACTCACGTGTGCTCCCTTCCGTCCCGATCAGGGTGCCGTGCGAGAGGCGCGGCGTCCTGCTGGAGAACGAGCCGGACCCCCGGGCCGTTCCCGTGCGCTGTGATCCCCGCGGCGGGTGTTCAGGCGGCGGGGGGTACCGGGCGCAGCGGCCCGGTCAGTGTGGCCGGCGCATGACCGCCAGCATCTCCTCGCGCGGGACGACCTTGATCCGATCCCGGCCGTGCGGCGCACCGAGTGCCTGCTCGTGGGCGTCGAGCAGCATCCAGCCCGACCACTCCACGGGCGCAACGCCCCGCTCGGCGAGGAACGCAACGACGGCGCCCGGATCGCGCTCCGGGGCGCGCTCGAGCTCGGGGGCGTCGGCCACCAGGTGCCGGATGGTCTCGGTCGCGTCGGACTTGGTGTGCCCGATCAGACCGACCGGGCCGCGCTTGATCCAACCGGTGGCGTAGACCCCGGGCAGGTACTCCCCCGCGGCATCGATCACCCGGCCCTCCCGGTTGGGGATCACGCCCGCGACATCGTCGAACGGTAGGTCCCGCACCGGGGAGCCGAAGTAGCCGACGGCCCGGTAGACGGCGTCCACCGACCAGTCGTGCAGCTGCCCGGTGCCGGCGACGGACCCTTCACCGGTCAGGACGGTGCGCTCGGTCCGGATGCCGGTGACCCGGCCCTCGCCCAGCACCGCGACCGGCCGGTGCAGGAAGTGCAGGTGGATGCGCCGGCTCGCCGTCATGTCCTCCGGCTCGCGCAGGGTCCAGTCGGTGAGGGTCTTGACCACCTGCTTGGTCTGGTTCGAGGAGTGGATGGCGGCCATCGAGCCCTCGTCAAAGTCGAAGTCCTCCGGATAGACGATCACGTCGACGTCCGGCACGCGCCCGAGCTCGCGCAGCTCCAACGGGCTGAACTTGACCTGCGCCGGCCCCCGGCGGGCGAACACGTGCACGTCGGTCACCGGGCTGCCCTTGAGCGTCTGGTACACGTTCTCGGGGATCTCGGTCCGCAGCAGGTCGTCGGCGTGCTTGGTGAGCATCCGCGCGACGTCGAGCGCGACGTTGCCCGCTCCCACCACCGCGACCCGTTCCGCCTCCAGCGGCCACTCGCGCGGCACGTCCGGGTGACCGTCGTACCAGGACACGAAGTCGGCGGCCCCGACGGAACCGGGCAGCTCGACGCCGGGGATGGGCAGGGCCGCGTCCTGGATCGCGCCGGTGGCGAACACCACGGCGTCGTAGAACCGCCGCAGGTCTGCCAGGGTCACGTCCGTGCCGACGTCGACGTTGCACAGCAGCCGGACGTCGCCGCGCTCGAGGATCTTGTGCAGCGCCAGGATGATCTGCTTGATCCGCGGGTGGTCCGGCGCGACGCCGTAGCGCACCAGCCCGAACGGCGCGGGCAAGCGCTCGATGAGGTCGATGCTGACGTCGAGTCCGGACTTGGACAGGATGTCGGCGGCGTAGATGCCGGCCGGCCCGGCGCCGACCACAGCCACGCGCGTTCCGCTGCTGTTCACAGGTAGATGGACGCCTTCCCAAGACGGAAGCGGCGCACCACGGCGCCGACGATCATCGCCAAGTGTAAGCGTGGGGAGAATGCAGGAGCGCAGCGTCGGCCCGGGGGCTAGCGTGCCCGGGTGCGACCTCCGACCCCGAGCCCGGCCCTGGACCGCAACGGCCTCGTGCTGGGCTTCGGGGCCTACCTCCTGTGGGGGTTCCTGCCCCTGTACTTCCTCCTCCTGACGCCCGCCACGCTGACGGAGATCATCGCGCACCGAGTGGTGTGGTCTCTCGTGCCCTGCGTCGCGGTCCTGGCACTGACGAGGTCCCTCGGGACCCTCCGGACGGTCCTGCGGTCACGCCGGACCCTCGTCACGCTCTCGGGCGCGGGCGCCCTCCTGACGACCAACTGGCTCGTCTACGTGCACGCCGTGCTGAGCGGCCACACCGTCGACGCGGCGCTCGGCTACTACATCAACCCTCTGGTGACGGTGGTCATCGCGGTCGTCCTGCTCGGCGAGCGGCTCCGGCGGGCGCAGTGGGTCGCCCTGTCGCTCGGCGCGGCGGCGGTGCTGGTGATCAGCCTCGGCGCCGGTGGGCTGCCGTGGATCGCGCTGGTGCTGGCGGCGACGTTCGGCACCTACGGCCTGCTGAAGAACCGGACCGGCCGGACGGTCGGAGCGTTGACCGGTCTGACGGTGGAGACCGCAGCTGTCGCACCGCTCGCCGTGGGCTACCTGGGCTGGCTCGCCGCCCAGGGGACGTTGAGCTTCACCGCGGAGGGGCCAGGGCACATGGCCGCTCTTGCCGGCCTCGGCGTGGTCACCGCAGCTCCCCTCCTGATGTTCGCCGGCGCCACCCGGCGACTGCCCCTGAGCGTGGTCGGTCTGCTCCAGTACCTGACGCCAACCCTGCAGTTCCTCATCGCGGTGCTGCTCTTCCACGAGGAGATGCCCGCAGCCCGATGGTGGGGCTTCGTGCTGGTGTGGCTGGCGCTCGTGGTGCTGTCCGCCGACGGGCTGCGGGCCGGGCGTACGCCCGGGCGACGGGCCCCGTCGCCACCGCAACCCCTGGTCAGCGCACGGTGAACCACACGTCGCCATGCGTGACTCGTCCGGCGGCCGCTCGACCCCGTGAGGGCCGTACACCGGGCGCCGGGGTCAGTCCTCCACCCGAGCCGTGCGGAACGACTCCTGCAAGGTGCCGGAGTCGAAGGCCGCAACAGGCGCCGACACCGACAGGATGACGAGATCACCGTCCGACGTCTCGACCGCAAGCATGAGGTCACGGACGCCGTCGGTCACCTCCGCCCCGACCGCGTGCGCCGCGCGCCCAGACCAGGTGACGTCCTCGTCGCGGGGGATGGTCGCCGCGACCGAGTCCAGCCCGCCGTGACTGCCGGCTGCGGCGGAGAAGACGGTCACCACCACCGGCCCGGAGGTCGTCGAAGCTGGACCCTGGCACCGTCGACCACGGCCCGACGTCGTCGGGGAGGTGGATCTGCACCGGACCGAGCGCCGTCCGCTCCACCTCGTCAGGCGCGAACACGATCGACTTCACCACGGCCGCCGCCCCGCCGCCCAGCGCGAGGGACAGGACGCCCACCGGGACCAGCGCCAGATTGGCCTGGCGCCGGGTCAGGCGCCGCAGAGCCGTGCCGCGCCACCAGGCACGAAGCCGCGCGCGGTGGGTTGCCCGAAACCCGGCGATCGGCCGCGCTGCCGTACGGCTGGACCCGGGGGAGGTCATGGCAGGCACGGTAGCCGCTCACCGCCGATCGCCCCCTGCCCGGTCACCCACTCGGGTGATGTTCAGTGAGTGCCGGCCTGCCGGCGGGGTTCAGGCGGTGCGGTGCACGAGCGCGCGGGTGAAATCCACCAGAGCGGCCCTGACCGCACCCTCCGGCAGCCCATCGAGTGCCGCGATGGCGCGGTCCGCCCACTCGAGCGCCTGCGCGCGGGTGGCCGCCACGACGTCGTGCTCGCGCAGCGCGCCGACCGCACCGGCAAGGGCGGCATCGTCCGACAGGTCGGAGTCCAGGAGCGCGACCAGGTCGGCGTCCGCCGCAGTGCCCCGGCCCTCGGCGACCCGGCGGCGCAGCAGGAGGGCCGGCATGGTGGGGACCTTGTCGCGCAGGTCGATCCCCGGCGTCTTGCCGGTGGTCGCACCGTCCGAGGTCAGGTCGATCACGTCGTCGGCCAGCTGGAAGGCCACCCCGGCGGCCTCCCCGTAGGCGACCAGCGCGTCCTCGGTCGACTCCGAGCACCCCGAGAACATCGCACCGAAGCGGGCCGAGGTTGCGATCAGGGACGCCGTCTTGTCCGAGAGCACCTGCAGGTAGTGGTCCACCGCGTCGGTGCCGGGCGGCGGACCGACGGTCTCGTGCAGCTGACCGAGGCAGAGGCGCTCGAAGGTCGCGGCGAGGATCCGGATGGCCACCGGGCCCAGGTCGGCCGCGATCGCCGAGGCCCGGGCGAACACCAGGTCGCCGGTGATCACGGCGACCTGGTTGCCCCAGACCTCGTGGGCCGACGGCGCCCCGCGCCGCACCGGCGCAGAGTCCATCACGTCGTCGTGGTACAGCGTGGCCAGGTGCGTGAGCTCGACCACGACGGCGGCGTCCAGCACCTGCCGCCGGTCGCCCTCGCCGAGCTGGGCGCAGAGCAGGGTCAGCAAGGGCCGCAGCCGCTTGCCACCGGCGTCGACCAGGTGCCGGCTGGTCGCCCCGGCGAGGGCGTCCGAGTGCGCGACAGCTTCCCGCAGCCGCTGCTCCACCAGCACCAGCCGGCTCGTCAGCAGGTCAGCCAGCGCGGGGTCCGCCATCGGCAGGGAGGTGGGCGTCACGGCAGGAATCTCGCCGCATCCCCGAACAGCTGCAGCACCGGCGAGGGCAGCACGCCGAGCAGCACGGTTCCGGCCACGGCAAGCCCGATCGCCACGAGCGTGAAGCCTCGACCCTTCACCACCGTCGTCGACTCACCGGGTGTGCCGACCGCATCGGTGAAGAACATCAGGACGATCAGGCGGACGTAGAAGAACACCGCGGCCGCCGACGCCAGGACGCCGACGACGGCGAGCCAGGTCAGGCCGCCCTCGACGGCGGCCGCGAACACGGCGAACTTCCCGATGAAGCCGGCCGTGAGCGGGATGCCCGCGAACGAGAGCAGGAACAGGGCGAACGCCCCGGCGAGCGCGGGGTGGCGGCGTCCGAGGCCGGCCCACTGGGACAGATGGGTGGCCTCCGCGACCACCGCGCCACCCGGACCGGCGTGCACCTCGCGGACCAGGGTCACGACCGCGAACGCGCCGATGCTGGCCAGCCCGTACGCCAGCAGATAGAACAACACCCCGGTGATCCCGCTCTGGGTGAGCGCCACGACGCCGACCAGGATGAAGCCGGCGTGGGCGATCGCCGAGTAGGCCAGCATCCGCTTGACGTCGGTCTGCACGATCGCGACGACGGTGCCCAGGAGCATCGTGACCACGGCGACCGCCGACAACGTCGGCAGGATGTCCCACTCCAGCGGCGGGAGCACGACGTAGACCAGCCGGAGCATCGCGCCGAACGCGGCGATCTTGGTGCAGGCAGCCATGAACCCGGTGATCGGAGTGGGGGCGCCCTGGTAGACGTCGGGGGTCCAGGAGTGGAACGGCACGGCGCCGACCTTGAAGAGCAGGCCCACCAGCACCAGCACGACGCCACCGAGCAGCAGCGGGTCGAACGCGGTGACCCGCTCGGCGGCCGCAGCCAGGTCCGACAGCCGCACCGACCCGGCGAACCCGTACAGCAGCGCCATGCCGAACAGCAGGAAGCCCGAGGCGAAGGCGCCGAGCAGGAAGTACTTCATGGACGCCTCCTGGCTGAGCAGGCGGCGCCGGCGGGCCATCCCGGACAGCAGGTACAGCGGCAGCGAGAGCACCTCGAGGGCAACGAAGAGGGTCAGCAGGTCCCCGGCGGCGGGGAAGATCATCATGCCGCCGAGGGCGAACAGGACCAGCGGGAACACCTCGGTCTGCGCCAGGCCGCGGCGCTGCGCCTCGGCCTCGTAGTCGGTGCCCGGCACCGCCGCAGCGGACGGCGCGAAGGCGTCCTCGCCGGCCTCGGTTCGGTCCGCGACCACCAGCAGGGCCACCATGGCCAACAGGGCGACGGTGCCCTGCAGCACCAGCGCGGGGCCGTCGATGACCATCGACCCGCCGAGCACAACGGTGCCGCCGTTCGCGGACACCTTCGGCCACAGCAGGGCCACCGCGACAGCGGCGCCCGCCGTTGCCAGCAGGGCCAGCACGATCTGAACCGTGCGGCGTACCCGCTCGGGTACGAAGGCCTCCACCAGCACGCCGAGCACGCCGGCGCCGAGCACGATCATGACGGGGGCCAGGTGGGCCCATGCGACGACGGGCGCCTCGAACGTCACTTGTCGCTCCCGTCGCTCGTGTCGGTGGCTGCGATCCCCCGGCTGACCAACGGCGCCGGATCGGTCACGCCGACGCTGGACTGCGTCGCCGTTGCCGGCTCGCGGACCAGGTCGAGCGCGAGCCCGGGCAGGAACCCGAGCACGATCAGCGCGGCGACCAGCGGCCCGATCACCCAGCGCTCGCGCACGGACAGGTCGCGCTGGGTGGAGAGGCTGTCGCGCACCGGTCCGGTGAAGATCCGCTGGTAGGTGAGCAGCACGTACAGCGCCGCGAGCACCACGCCCAGCGTGGCCACGACGGCGACCGCCTTGTGCGCGGCGAACGTCCCGACGAAGACCAGCAGCTCGCTGACGAACGGGGCAAGGCCGGGCAGCGACAGCGCCGAAAGACCCGCGACCAGGAACGTCCCGGCCAGCACCGGTACCACCTTCTGCAGGCCACCGAGGTCCCCGATCCGGGCGGTGCCCCAGCGGCGCACCAGGAACCCGGCGACCAGGAACAGCGCACCGGTCGAGAGCCCGTGGGTGAGCATGTACAGCGAGGAGCCCTGGATACTGACCGAGGTGAACGCAAAGATCCCCAGCACGATGAAGCCGAAGTGGCTCACCGAGGTGTAGGCGATCAGCCGCATCAGGTCCTCCTGGCCGATCGCCAGGAACGCCCCGTACAGGATCGAGATCACGGCCAGCACGATGATCACCGGTGCGGCCCACCGGGCCGCGTTCGGGAACAGCGGCAGGCAGAGCGTGAGCATGCCGAACGTGCCGACCTTGTCCAGCACGCCGACCAGCAGCACGTTGGTCCCGGCCGGTGCCTGTTCCGCGGCGTCGGGCAGCCAGGTGTGCACCGGCCACATCGGTGCCTTGATCGCGAAGGCGAAGAAGAACGACAGGAAGAGCAGCCGTTCGGTCAACGGCCGCATCTGGACGCCGACCAGGTTGTCGATCAGGAAGCCGTCCGGACCGCCCGGACCCTGCAGGTACAGGGCGATCACGCCGACCAGCATGACCAGGCCACCGACCAGGGAGTAGATCAGGAACTTCACGGCTGCATAGCGCCGCTGGAACCCGCCGAAGACGCCGATCATGAAGTAGACCGGGATCAGCATGGCCTCGAACAGGACGTAGAACAGGAAGACGTCGCGCGCGGCGAACACGGCCACCATGAACGCCTCGAGCACCAGGACCAGGGCGACGTAGGTGCGGATCCGCCGGCCGTCGTCGTCGACGACCTCGACGCCGTCCACCGCCTGGTGCTCGTGCCAGGCGGCCAGCAGGACCAGCGGGACCAGGAACAGGGCCAGCAGGATCAGGCTCAGGCCGAGGCCGTTCACCCCGAGCGCGTAGCTGACGCCGAACGCGGGGATCCAGCCCACCCGCTCGGTCAGCTGGACGGTTCCGGCGTCGGCGACGTCGAACACACCGAGGGCCAGCACGCCGACAACGAGGGTGACGAGGGAGACGCCGACGGCCACCTGTCGGGCCCAGCGGCGGGCTGATGCCGGCAGCAGGCACACGGCGGCGGCACCGACGAGCGGCAGCACCACCAGGGTGGTGAGCCAGGGGAAGGTCGGGTCGTTCATGCGTTCCCCTCAGATCCGGACAGCCAGGACGACAGCGGCCAGCACGACGACACCCAAGGCCATGGTCAGGGCGTAGGAACGGACGTACCCGTTCTGCAGGCGCCGCACCAGCTCACCGGTTCCGGCGACTCCCCGCGCCACACCGGACACCGTCCCGTCGACGACCTGCCGGTCACCGTAGACCAGCGAGCGGGTCAGGTACTGGCCCGGCCGCATCAGGGCGACCTCGGCGACGTCGTCCTGGAACAGGTCGCGGCGGGCGGCCCGGGTCAGGACCGAACCCCGCGGCGCGACGACGGCGACCGGGGCCGCTGCGTACTGCCGCCAGGCGAGGAACGCGCCGGCGATGATCAGGACGAACGTTGTCACCATGATCACCGGGACCGGGAGCACCGGATCGTGGTGCTCGATCGCGCCGGTCACCGGCCGCAGCCAGGTGGTGAACGCCCCGCCGATCGCCAGTGCGCCGCCCAGCAGCGCCGACCCCGCGGCCAGCACGATCATCGGCCAGGTCATCAGGGCCGAGGACTCGTGCGGGTGCCGGACCGAGCCGGTGGCGGGACCGCCGGGCACCATCCCGCTGCCGTCGTCCCAGCGCCGCGAGCCGTGGAAGGTCATGAAGAACAGCCGGGACATGTAGAAGGCGGTGATCCCGACGCCGACCAGCGCGACGGTGCCGAACACCCAGGGCTGCCAGCCCTGGCCGCCCTGCACCGCGTACGCCGACTCCACGATCCGGTCCTTGCTCCAGAACCCCGAGAACGGCGGGACGCCGATGATCGCCAGCCAACCGAGCGCCATGGTGACCCAGGTGATCTTCATGTACCGGGCGAGCGCACCGAACCGACGCATGTCGGCCTGGTCACCCATCCCGTGCATCACCGAGCCGGCGCCGAGGAACAGGCCGGCCTTGAAGAAGCCATGCGTGATCAGGTGGAAGATCGCGAAGGCGTACCCGATCGGGCCGAGGCCCGCGGCCAGCATCATGTAGCCGATCTGGGACATCGTCGAGGCGGCCAGCACCTTCTTGATGTCGTCCTTTGCACAGCCGATGATCGCCCCGAACAGCAAGGTGATCGCGCCGACGAGTGCGACCACGAGCATCGCGGTCGGCGCACCGACGTAGATCGGGGACGACCGGACCACCAGGTAGACGCCTGCGGTGACCATGGTCGCGGCGTGGATCAGCGCGGACACCGGTGTCGGGCCGGCCATCGCGTCACCGAGCCAGCCCTGCAGCGGGAACTGCGCGGACTTGCCGCAGGCGGCCAGCAGGAGCATCAGCCCGATGGCGGTGAGCCAGCCCTCCCCCGCGGACCCGGCCAGGCCGCCGACCAGCCCGATGTTCGTGGTGCCGAACACCGCGACCATCGCCATGATCGCAACGATCAGCCCGACATCGCCGATCCGGTTGACCACGAACGCCTTCTTGGCCGCGACGGCGTTGGGCAGCTCGTGGTTCCAGAACCCGATCAGCAGGTAGGACGCCAGGCCGACGCCCTCCCAGCCGACGAAGAGCAGCACATAGGAGTCCGCGAGGACCAGCAGCAGCATCGCGGCGACGAAGAGGTTCAGGTAGCCGAAGAACCGCCGCCGGTCGGCGTCGTCGGCCAGGTACGCGACCGAGTACACGTGGATCAGGGTGCCGACGAACGTGACCAGCAGCACGAAGGTCATCGACAGCGGGTCGATGCGCAGGCCGGCATCGACACTGAAGGAACCGGCCCGGATCCAGGTCCCGAGTCCCAGGTCCTTGACCCGCTCGCCCGCCAGCTGGCCGAGCATGGCGATCCAGAGCACGAGGGCGACCAGGAACGACGAGCCGGGTGCGGCGACGCCGAGCCAGTGGCCCCAGCGGTCACCGCGTCGCCCGACCAGCAGCAGCACCGTGGCCCCGACCAGCGGCAGCGCGACGAGCAGCCAGGCGATTCCGAAGACGCCGTCGGCGGGGACGGCCTCGGCCGCCGCCTGCGCGACGGATCCGGCGAGTGCAGTCATCACCCGCTCCTCAGCTCCTCAAGAGGTTGACGTCGTCGACCGATGCCGAGCGACGGGTGCGGTAGATCGCCACGATGATCGCCAGCCCGACGACCACCTCGGCGGCTGCCACCACCATCACGAAGAACGCGACCACCTGACCGGTGAGGTCGCCGTGGATCCGGGCGAAGGTCACGAAGACGAGGTTCGCCGCGTTGAGCATCAGCTCGACGCCCATGAACACGATGATCGCGTTGCGCCGCACCAGCACCGTCAGCGCCCCGATGGTGAACAGCAGCGATGCCAGCACCAGGTAGTTGGTCAGGTTCACCGCACCTGCTCCTCACCCGTGATGGCCGGCGTGGTGGCCGGAACGTCGCCGATCTGGGCATGCACCTCGGCGATCGAGCGCTCCTGCCCACGGACCCGCAGCACACGGGACACCGACTGCTCCAGTGGTCGCCCGTCCGCCCCGAGCGCCGCGACGTCCATCGCGTTGCTGCGCGCGTAGACACCCGGCGCCGGCAGCGGCGTCAGCGACCCGCCGCCCGCGACCCGCGCGTCGGCCCGCTCCTTCTGACCCACCCTGCGGACCAGCCGCTGCCGGTGGGTGAGCACGATCGCGCCGACCGCCGCGGTGACCAGCAGGATGCCGACCACCTCGAGGGTGAACACGTAGTCGCCGAAGATGATCCGGGCGACGCCGACCGGGTTGGCCTCGGCGTTGTCCGCCGCCAGCCCGATGGGCTGCATGCCACGGGCGGTGAGCACCACGCTGATCAGCACCGCACCCAGGCCGATGCCCAGCAGCGCGGCGATCCAGCGCTGGCCGGCCAGGGCGTCGGTGAAGGAGTCCGCCGAGTCGACGCCAACGAGCATCAGCACGAAGAGGAAGAGCATCATCACCGCGCCGGTGTAGACGATCACCTGCACGATGCCGAGGAACGGCGCCTCCTGGGCCACGTAGAGCACCGCGAGCGAGACCATCACCACGGCGATGCTCATCGCCGCGTACACAGCGCGCCGCGCGAAGACCAGGCCGAGGGCGGCCAGCACCATCACCGGAGCAAGGAACCAGAACAGCACTTCCTCGCCGGTGGACGTGCGCCCGGTCTCGGCGAGGTCGGTCAGCACGCCCGCGGCTGCGAGGATGCCGTTCATCGGGTGCTCCCTTGCGGACGTCGGACGGCCGCCAGCGACGGGTCGTCCGGGCGGTACTGCGCGACCCAGTCGATCTGCTCGGGGACCGGGCCGGTCACGGCGCCACGGTAGTAGTCCGTGTCTTCCGTGCCGGGGACCATCGGGTGCGGCGCAGCGAGCTGCGTCTCGGAGAGCGGGGCCAGCAGGTCGGCCTTCTCGTAGATCATCCCGCGACGGGTGGGGCCGGCGAGCTCGTACTCGTTGGTCATGGTCAGCGCACGGGTGGGGCACGCCTCGATGCACAGACCGCAGAAGATGCAGCGCAGGTAGTTGATCTGGTAGACGCGCCCGTACCGCTCACCCGGGGAGAACTGGGTGTCCGGGGTGTTGTCCGCGCCCTCGACGTAGATGGCGTCCGCGGGGCAGGCCCAGGCGCACAGCTCACAACCGATGCACTTCTCCAGGCCGTCGGCGTACCGGTTGAGCTGGTGCCGACCGTGGAACCTGGGCTTGGTCGGCGTCTTCTCGAACGGGTACTGCTCGGTGACCGTCGGCTTGAACATCGACGAGATGGTCACCCCGAAGCCGGCCACCGGGGCCAGCGCCTGGCCGATGCCCTTCTTCGCCGGTCTCAGCGACTGGTACCCGGGCACGGGCGCGGCCGGTGTGCCGACCTCGCGGGTCGGGCGTCGGGTGATGTCCTTGTCAGCCACGTGGCTCCGCCTCCCCGCCGGTGTCGGGTGGGGTCAGTGGGCCGGGCGCGGCCTCGATGGTCGCGACACCCTGCTGGGCCGGCTGGGCCGGCTGGGCCTGCTGGGCGCGCAGGCGCACCGCCCGCGGCGACAGCGGCAGGGTCTGACCCGGCAGCGGGGGCACGGGGTAGCCGCCGGCGAAGGCGTCGAACCGTCGCTTCCGCCGGCCGGGCTTGGTGGGTGCCTCCGGTCTCTCGGGTATCAGGAAGGACAGCAGCGCGACGCCGAGGGCGACCGCTGCCAGCACGATCAGCATGGTCCGCAGCTCGACGTCGGCGAACCGGCGGATACCCTGCACCCCCGCGACGGCGACCACCCAGACCAGGCCGACCGGGATGAGCACCTTCCAGCCGAACCGCATGAACTGGTCGTAGCGGAAGCGCACGAGCGTGCCGCGGACCCAGACGAAGAAGAACATGAACAGCCACAGCTTCCCGAGGAACCACAGCACCGGCCACCAGCCGGTGTTGAGCATCCCGTCGTTGATCGCGGACAGCGGCCACGGTGCCCGCCAGCCCCCGAAGAACAGGGTCGTCGCGACAGCCGAGACGTTGATCATGTTGATGTACTCCGCCAGGAAGAACCAGGCGAACTTCATCGACGAGTACTCGGTCATGTACCCGGAGACCAGCTCGCCCTCGGCCTCCGGCAGGTCGAACGGCAACCGGTTCGTCTCGCCCACCATCGCGATGATGAAGAGCACGAACGCCGGCAGCAGCGGCAGGAACCACCAGATCTCAGCCTGGGACCCGACGATCTCGGAGGTGGACATCGAGCCGGCCAGGATGAACACGCTGACCAGGGACAGACCCATGGCGAGCTCGTAGGAGATCACCTGCGCGGTCGAGCGCACCGCACCGAGCAGCGGGTACGTCGAGCCGGACGACCAGCCGCCGAGCACGATGCCGTACACGCCGAGGGCGGCTGCGGCGAGGATGTAGAGCACGGCGACCGGGAAGTCGGTCAGCTGCAGCGGCGTGACGATCCCGAAGATCGACACCGCGGGCCCGAACGGGATCACCGCGAACACCAGCAGCGAGCAGAACACCGAGATCATCGGAGCAACGATGTAGACCAGCTTGTCCGCGGCGGCGACGGTGACGTCCTCCTTGAGCAGGAGCTTCATGGCGTCGGCGACCGGTTGGAACAGGCCGAACGGGCCGTGCACGTTGGGGCCGGACCGGATCTGCATCCTGGCGACGACCTTGCGCTCGAACCAGATCGCGAACAGCACGCTCAGCAGCAGGAAGACGATGATCCCCACGGCCTTGATCACGACGATCCACCAGGTGTCCCGGCTGAAGTCCGCCGCGGACCCGGTCCCGGCCACCTGGGCGACCAGCTGGCTGACGCCGGTCATCGCGGCACCTCCCCCTCGGTAGCCGGATCGGCGCCAGGATCAGCCACCGACTCCGTGGTGACGTCCGTCAGCGCCCCGCGCGGCGCGGCCGAGATGCCGACCACCGCCCCGGCGTCGACCCCGAGTGTCGGGGCGACCAACGAGCCCGTCGAGTGCAGCGGGAGCCACACGACGCTGTCGGGCATCGGGGTGACCGCGAGCGGCAGGGTGATCTGGCCCGCTGCGGTCCGTACGGTCACCGGATCGCCGGAGGTCACCCCGAGACCGTCCGCCGTGGCCGCGGACAGCCGGACGACCGCCCGCTGCGCCGTCCCGGCGAGGAACTGCTCGCCCTCCTGGCACCGCCCCGCGTCGAGCAGCAGGTGCCACGTCGCGAGCACCGCGGAACCGGGCGCGACCTCCGGCGGCGCGGCGGCCGGGACCTCCGGGGCCGCCGTCCGCGTGCCGTCCCACGCGCCGAGCTGGTCGATCTCGGCGTGCACCTCGGTCAGGGTGCGCAGCCCGAGGGCGACGCCCATCCGGCTCGCCAGCGCATCGAGCACCCGGTGGTCGGCCATCGCGACAGAGGTCAGGGCCTGCGGGAACGGCCTCAGCCGCCCTTCCCAGGTCAGGTACGTGCCGGCGCGCTCGACGGGCGGCGCTACGGGCAGCACGACGTCGGCGAGCGCGGTGACCGACGAGGCGCGCACCTCGAGGGACACCAGGAAGCCGACTGCGTCCAGGGCCGCGAGCGTGCGCTCCGGGTCCGGGGTGTCCACCGGGTCGACGCCGCCGACCACGAGGCCGCCGAGGGAGCCGTCCGCTGCCGCGGCGACGATCCGCGAGGCGTCCCGGCCGGGCTCGCCGGGGAGCCGCTCGACGTCCCATGCCGCCGCGACGTCGACGCGGGCCAGCGGGTCCGCGACCGGCCGGCCGCCGGGGAGCAGACCCGGGAGCGTGCCGACCTCGACACCGGACCTTTCGCCGACCCGACGGGGGATCCAGACCAGGCGGGCACCGGTGCGCCTCGCGAGGCGCAGGGCGGAGCTCAGGGCACCTGGGACGCCCGCCAGCCGTTCGCCGACCAGGATCACGGCGTTGGAGTCCAGTGCGGCCGCGGCCGCACCGAGCGCGCCCTTGCCCCGCTTCACGACGGCGTCGAGCACCTCCGCCTCCGTGCCCGGAGCCGCGGGCAGGAGCGTCGCATCCAGCCGGGTGAGCCCACGGCTGGCGTACGGGGCGACCGAGAACACCGGGGTGCGCCTGGCCCGCACACCCTTGCGCAGGCGCAGGAAGAGGATGCCGCCCTCGTCCTCCGGCTCGAAGGCCACCAGCAGGACGGCGGAGGCCTTCTCGAGGTCGGCGAACGTCACGGACATCCCGGTCCCCGCGACGTGGTGACCGAGGAAGGCTTCCTCCTCGGCCGAGTGCGTCCGCACGCGGTGGTCGACGTCGTTGGTGCCGAGCGCGACCCGGGCGAACTTCGCGTACGCGTACGCGTCCTCGAGCGTGAGCCGCCCACCGGGCAGCACGCCGACGCCGCCGGCGGCGCGCGCCGCCGCGAGACCTTCGGCGGCGCGCTCGAGCACCTCCCCCCAGCTGGCCGGACGGAGCTCGCCGCGGGAGCCGTCGGCGGCGGCGTCCCGGACCATCGGCACGGTGAGCCGGTCCGCGAGGCCCTGCCACGCGAAGCTGAAACGGTCCTTGTCGCTGAGCCACTCCTCGTTCACGGCCGGGTCGTCACCGGCCAGACGCCGCAGCACGACCCCGCGCCGGTGGTCGACCCGCAGGGCCGAGCCGTTGGAGTCGTGCTCGGCGATGCCCGGGGTCGACACGAGGTCGAACGGGCGCGAACGGAACCGGTACGCGGAGCTGGTCAGGGCTCCGACCGGGCAGATCTGGATCGTGTTGCCCGAGTAGTACGACGCGAACGGGCGCCCGGAGGCGTCCAGCGCCGCAGCACCGATCGGCCCGGGGTGATGGCCGCTGACGACCCCGGAGGCGCCGTCCGGCCCGGTGTACTCGTTCTGCCGTTCTGCCGGCACCGAGGAGCCGTCCGAGGCGGTGATGTCCAGGACGCCGATATCGAAGGACCCGATCTGCTGGGCGTGCAGAACGTGCACCTCACGTCGCGGCGCACCGCCCCCGCGGCCCTGCAGGTCGATGAACTGGTCGCCGGCGATCTCCCTGGCGAACCGGGTGCAGCGCTGGCACAGGATGCACCGGTCCCGGTCGAGCAGGATCTCGGTGGAGATGGCCAGCGGCTTGGGGAACGTGCGCTTGGCGTCCCGGAACCGGCTCGTCCCGTAGCCGTTGCTCATCGTCTGGTTCTGCAGCGGGCACTCCCCGCCCTTGTCGCAGGTCGGGCAGTCCAGCGGGTGGTTTACCAGCAGGAACTCGATCTGCCCGTGCTGGGCCTTGTCCGCCATCGGCGAGGTGCGCTGGGTCTTGACGACCATGCCGGGGGTCGCCTCGAGGGTGCACGACGTCTGGGGCTTGGGCATCGGCCGCAGGTTGCCCTCACGGTCCGGCGTCGCCACCTCGACCAGGCACTGTCGGCATGCGCCGACCGGTTCGAGCAGCGGATGGTCGCAGAACCGCGGGATCGCGATGCCGATCCCCTCGGCCGCGCGGATCACCAGGGTGCCCTTGGGCACCGCGATCTCGATGCCGTCGATCGTGAACGTCACGTCCGCAGGCTTGTCCGCCGTGGTCGGCGTGCTCGTCGTCATGCCTGCACCGTTCTTGCTGGGACACCGGAGAGCGCGTTGATGTCGGCCCTCCGGTTGCGGGGCGTGTAGTCGAACCGAGCCGAGGCGACGGGGTCGAACGGGCAGCCGCCGCCCGTCACGTGCGCCTCGAACTCGTCGCGGAACAGGGCGATGCCGGAGATGACGGTCGACGTCGCACCGTCGCCGAGCGCGCAGAAGGCACGGCCCAGGATGTTGTCACAGACGTCCAGGAGTGTGTCGAGGTCCTCCATGGTGCCGTGGCCCTCGTCGATCCGGGCCAGAATGAGCCTCATCCAGTACGTGCCCTCCCGGCACGGCGTGCACTTGCCGCACGACTCGTGGGCGTAGAAGTCGGCCCACCGGCTGATCGCCCGCACCACGCACGTCGTGTCGTCGAAGATCTGCAGCGCGCGCGTCCCGAGCATCGACCCGGCCGCACCCACCGACTCGTAGTCCAGCGGCAGGTCCAGGTGCTCGGCCGTCAGCAGCAGCGTCGACGACCCGCCCGGCGTCCAGAACTTCAGGGTGTGCCCGGCGCGCACGCCGCCCGCCATGTCGAGCAGCTCACGCAAGGTGATGCCCAGGGGAGCCTCGTACTGCCCCGGCCGCCGCACATGGCCGGACAGGGAGAACAGGCCGAAGCCGGTCGACCGTTCGGTGCCCATCGAGCGGAACCAGTCAGCACCCCCGGAGACGATCGACGGCACCGAGGCGATGGACTCGACGTTGTTGACCACCGTCGGCCGGCCGTACAGGCCCGCGACGGCGGGGAACGGCGGCTTGAGGCGGGGCTGCCCACGCTTGCCCTCGAGGGAGTCGAGCAGCGCGGTCTCCTCCCCGCAGATGTACGCGCCGGCGCCGGCGTGCACGGTGATCTCCAGGTCGTAGCCCGACCCGAGGATGTCCGAGCCCAGGTAGCCGGCCGCACGCGCCTCAGCCACCGCCTCGAGCAGCCGCCGGTACACGTGCAGGACCTCGCCGCGCACGTAGATGAACGCGTGGTGGCAGTCGATCGCGTAGGACGTGATGATCGCGCCCTCCACGAGCAGGTGCGGCGTGGCGAGCATCAGCGGGATGTCCTTGCAGGTCCCGGGCTCGGACTCGTCCGCGTTGACGACCAGGTACCGGGGGCCGCCGTCGGGAGCCGGGAGGAAGCCCCACTTCATTCCGGTGGGGAACCCCGCCCCGCCGCGGCCGCGCAGGCCCGAGTCCTTGACCACTGTCACGACGTCGGCCGGGGCCATCGCCAGCGCGCTGCGCAGGGCGTCGTAGCCGCCGGCCTCCCGGTAGGCGTCAAGGGTCCAGGACCGTTCGGTGTCCCAGCGCGCGGTCAGCACGGGGGTCAAGGTGATGGCCATCACGCCTCCTTGCTCGGGTTGGCGCCGGTCTCGGCGTCCGGACGCTCCGGCTGGGCCGGCGCCTGCCAGCCCTTCTCCTTGGCGAGGCGCAGGCCGGCCAGCGTTGGTCCGCCGGCGCCGATGCCCTCGTCGGCCCGGCCGTCGGGGAACCCGGCCAGCACCCGGGACATCGCCTTGAACGTGCACACCGACGACGCACCGCGCGTCGGGGCGACCTCCTCGCCGGCCTGCAGACGGTCCACGACATCAGTGGCGGACTGAGGGGTCTGGTTGTCGAAGAACTCCCAGTTCACCATCATCACCGGTGCGTAGTCGCACGCCGCGTTGCACTCGATCCGCTCGAGCGTGATCGCGCCGTCGGGCGTCGTCTCGTCGTTCCCGACCCCGAGGTGGTCGGACAGCTCGTCGAAGATCGCGTCCCCACCCATCACGGCGCACAGGGTGTTGGTGCACACGCCCACCGTGTACGTGCCGTTCGGGTGCCGCTTGTACTGCGTGTAGAACGTGACCACCGCCGACACCTCGGCGGTGGTCAGGCCGAGCGTCCGGGCGCAGAACGCGATCCCGTCCGGGCTGACGTAGCCGTCCTCGGACTGCACCAGGTGCAGCAGCGGCAGCAGGGCGGAGCGCGGCTGCTCGGGGTAACGAGCGAGCACCGTTGCGGCATCGGCCGTCAACCGCTCGAGCTTCGCCCCTTCGTAGGCCTCGATCATCAGCGGTCCACCCCTCCCAGAACCGGATCCAGCCCGGCGACCGACACCACGACGTCGGCCAGCATGCCGCCCTCGCACATCAGGGACACGGCCTGCAGGTTGTTGAACGACGGGTCGCGGAAGTGCGCACGGTACGGGCGGGTACCGCCGTCGGACACGAGATGCACACCCAGCTCCCCGCGGGGCGCCTCGACGCTCTGCCACACCTGTCCGGCCGGCACCCGGAACCCCTCGGTGACCAGCTTGAAGTGGTGGATCAGGGCCTCCATCGAGGTGCCCATGATCTGCCGGATGTGGTCGAGGGAGTTGCCCATGCCGTCCGAGCCGATGGCCAGCTGGGCCGGCCACGCGATCTTCTTGTCCGCGACCATGACCGGCCCCGGCCCCATCGCCTGGAGGCGGTCAAGGGCCTGCTCCACGATCCGCAACGACTGGTAGCACTCCTCGACGCGCAGGATCACCCGCGAGTAGGAGTCCATCTCGGTGGACGTCGGCACGTCGAAGTCGTACGTCTCGTAGCCGCAGTACGGAGCGTGCTTGCGCACGTCGTATGGCAGTCCGGCCGAGCGCAGCACGGGTCCGGTGATGCCAAGGGCCATCGCACCGGCGAGGTTCAGGTGCCCGACGCCGACCAGCCGACCCTTGAAGATCGGGTTGGCCAGCATCAGGTCGCTGAGCTGGCGGATGTAGTCCCGGACGGTCGGCAGGATCTCCCGGATGGTGTCAAGCGCGCCGGGCGGGATGTCCGCAGCCACACCGCCGGGCCGGATGTACGCGTGGTTCATCCGCAGGCCGGTGATCAGCTCGAAGACCTTGAGGATCTCCTCACGGGCGGTGAACGCGGTGGTCATGATCGTGGTGGCGCCCAGCTCGTTGCCCCCGGAGCCGAGGCCGATCAGGTGGGACGACACCCGGTTGAGCTCCATCATCAGCACCCGGATGACGGTTGCCCGCTCGGGGATGTCGTCGGTGATGCCCAGCAGCTTCTCAACGCCCAGGCAGTACCCGGCCTCCTGGAACAGCGGAGCCAGGTAGTCCATCCGGGTGCAGAACGTGACGCCCTGCGTCCAGTTCCGGTACTCCATGTTCTTCTCGATACCGGTGTGCAGGTACCCGACGCCGCAGCGGGCCTCTGTGACGGTCTCGCCGTCGATCTCCAGCATCAGGCGGAGCACCCCGTGGGTGGACGGGTGCTGCGGCCCCATGTTGACCACGATGCGTTCCTCGCCAAGGCGCGCGGCCTCCTCGGCGATGTCCGACCAGTCGCCGCCGACGGCTTCGAAGGTCGGCACCGACTCGTCGTCGCCGACGATGTGCGGGCCGGTGCGCGGGGTCTGCTGCTCGGTCATCAGCTGTACGACCTCCGCTCGTCGGGCGGCGGGATCTGCGCACCCTTGTACTCGACCGGGATCCCACCCAGCGGGTAGTCCTTGCGCTGCGGGTGCCCCGGCCAGTCGTCCGGCATCTCGATCCGCGCCAGGGCCGGGTGACCGTCGAAGACGATCCCGAAGAAGTCGTAGGTCTCGCGCTCGTGCCAGTCGTGACCGGGGTAGACGCTCGTGCTCGACGGGATGTGCGGGTCCGAGTCGGGCGCCGCGACGTCCAGCCGGAGCCGGCGGCCGTGGGTGACCGAGCACAGGTGGTAGACCGCATGCAGCTCGCGGCCGGCGTCGTGCGGGAAGTGCACACCGGAGACCCCGAGGCCCAGCTCGAAGCGCAGGTCCTGGTCGTCACGCAGCGCCTGGCAGACGGCGACGAGGTGCTCCCGCCGCACGTACAGGGTCAGCTCGCCGCGGTCCACCACGACAGACTCGACCGCGTCGTCGAAGGCGGTCCCGCCCTCGGCGAGCACCTCCGCGAGGATGTCCACCACCTCGTCGAACCAGCCGCCGTAGGGCCGCTCGCTCGGGCCGGGCATCGCGATCGTGCGGACCAGGCCGCCGTAGCCCGAGGTGTCCGGGGTGTCGTTGGCGCCGAACATGCCCTGGCGGACGTCCAGCACGTCCAGCGGTGCTCGGGGCCCGATGCCGGGTGCCGGCACGTTCTGCGAACCGGCCTCGAGCGCCGCCTCGGTCGCGGTCTGCGGCGTGTCCGACGACGGCGTCCCGACCGGGCCCGTGCCGCCCTTGGCTGCCGCAGCGGCGTCCTGCGCCGCAACGGGTGCAGCGTCGTCGCTCACTGCAGCAGTCCCTTCATCTGGGAGGTCGGGGTCGCGGCCAGCGCGGCCTCCTCTGCTGCCCGGGCGGCCTCCTCGCGGTTCACGCCGAGGGGGGCGCTGCGGACCTGCTCGTGCAGGGCGAGGATCGCGTTCAGCAGCATCTCGGGGCTTGGCGGGCAGCCCGGCAGGTAGATGTCGACCGGGACGATGTGGTCGACGCCCTGCACGATCGCATAGTTGTTGAACATGCCGCCGGACGAGGCGCAGACGCCCATCGACAGCACCCACTTGGGCTCGGACATCTGGTCGTAGACCTGGCGCACCACCGGCGCCATCTTCTGGCTCACCCGGCCGGCGACGATCATCAGGTCCGCCTGGCGCGGGGAGGCGCGGAACACCTCCATGCCGAACCGGGAGATGTCGAACCGAGACGTGCCGGTCGCCATCATCTCGATGGCGCAGCAGGCCAGGCCGAAGGTGACCGGCCACATCGACGACTTGCGGACCGTACCCGCGAACTTCTCCACAGTGGTCAGCAGGAAGCCGGACGCTGCCTCTTCGATGCCCATGGCGCTCCTCCCCTCAGTCCCACTCGAACCCACCGCGGCGCCACTCGTACACGAACGGCACGGTGATCAACGCGATGAAGGTCACCATCGCGACCACCCCGAAGATCTTGAGCATCCCGAAAGCCACCGCCCAGGGGTACATGAAGACGACCTCGATGTCGAAGATGATGAAGCTCATCGCGACCAGGTAGTACTTCACCGGGAACCGGCCGCCGCCGACGGCGTGCGGGGTGGGGTCGATGCCGCACTCGTAGGCCTCGAGCTTTGCCCGGTTGTAGCGCTTGGGGCCGAGGATGGCGCTCGCGCCGACACCGCCGAGCGCCAGCACCCCGGCGATGGCCATGAGCACCAGGATCGGCACGTACGGGTTGCTCATCGGGCTCTCCAGCCGGGTCGGGAACCCCGTGTGGCCGCCACACGGGCGCGGATCGACGGCGACGCGGCCACCGCCGAGTGTTGTCGGGTCATGCAGCCGGCGCAATCCGGGTCAGGGCGGCGATCAGGCGGTCCGACGCCTGACCTCCGCGTGGCTCGTACACGTCGACGAGAAGCTTCATCACCAGCCTCATCAAGGCCGGTCGGGGAAGACCGTACCTGGTGCAGAGGCGCATCACCGCAGGCTGCTCGATGAGCCTCACGAACACCCGCCCGAGGGTGTAGTAGCCGCCGAGATCGGCGGCCATCACGTCGGGGTACGTCGCCAGCACGTTCTCCCGGGCGGACGCCGTCGACCGTGCCCGGGACTGGACAACGACCTCCGCCGCGCGCCGGGCGGCCTGCATGGCATACGCGATGCCCTCGCCGTTGAACGGGCTGACCATGCCGCCGGCGTCACCGACCAGCATCAGGCCTCGGCTGTACAGCGGCTTGCGGTTGAACGCCATCGGAAGGGCGGCCCCCCGCACCGGCCCGACCTGGCCCTCGGGGGTGAACTCCCACTCCGGGGGGGCCGCGGCCACCCACCGTCGCAGCAGGTCCTTGTAGTCGACGTCGGTGGGCACGGCGTGTGAGCTCACGCTGCCCAGGCCGACGTTCGCCGTCCCGTCGCCGAGCGGGAAGATCCAGCCGTAGCCGGGCAGCAGGTTCGACCGCCCGGCCGGCCCGTCCCACAGCTCCAGGTGGGACTCCATCCACTCGTCGTCGTGCATCGGGGTGCGGAAGTAGGTGCGGACCGCGACGCCCATCGGGCGGGTCGGGTTCTTCTCGATGCCGAGGGCGAGGGCCATCCGGGCCGAGACGCCGTCCGCGGCGATCACGACCGGTGCGCGGTAGGTGACCTCGGCACCTGACCTGCGCCCGGCGTCGTCCACCGGGCGAGCGGAGACCCCGAGGACGCGTCCGGTGCGCTCGTGCAGCACCGGACCGGTGACCGCGGTCCGCTCGAGGATCGTGGCGCCCGCTGCGCGTGCGTGCTGAGCCAGGGCGTGGTCGAAGTCGCGCCGGGTGCGGGCCAGCCCGTAGTCGGGGAAGGCGTCCAGCTGCGGCCAGGGGATCTCGATGCGGTGCCCACCGCCGTACACGCGCAGGCCCTTGTTGCGGATCCAGCCGTCCTCCGGGCGGATCGGCAAGCCCATCGCGATGAGCTCGCGGACCGCTCGCGGGGTGTACCCGTCGCCGCAGACCTTCTCCCGCGGGAAGGCCGACTTCTCCAGGACCAGGACGTCGAGCCCGGCGACGGCCAGGTAGTAGGCGGCAGTTGACCCGGCCGGACCTGCACCCACGACGACGACGTCGGCGTCGTCCTGCTGGACCGTCGTCACCCCGACCTCACCGTCGCACTGTTGGACCCTTGTGAAACGCTGCACGAGCGCTCGGGTCAGTCTAGTGGCGGCCGTGAGAGTGCCGACCCCTCAGCCGTATACCCCGGGGGGTGTGACGCGCAGCACGTCCGGTCAGGCCGAACGGACCGCCCGGTGCAGAGCGACGATGCCGCCGGTCAGGTTGCGGTATGCCACATCCGACCAGCCGGCCCCGAGCATCACGCGGGCCAGCCCTTCCTGGTCGGGCCAGGCGCGGATGGACTCCGCGAGGTAGGCGTACGCATCCGGCTCCGAGGCCACCGCCCGGGCGATCGGGGGCAGCGCACGCATCAGGTACTCGGTGTAGAGGGTGCGCCACGGGCCCCAGGTGGGCTGGGAGAACTCGCACACCACGATCCGGCCGCCGGGCCTGGTGACCCGGAGCATCTCGACCAGCGCCGCACCGGTGTCCGCGACGTTGCGCAGCCCGAACGAGATCGTGACCGCGTCGAACGAGGCGTCGGCGAACGGCAGCCGCATGGCGTCGCCGGCGACGAACGGCAGGTCCGGCCGCCGCTGCTTGCCGGCCACGAGCATGCCGAGCGAGAAGTCGCACGGCACCACGCGCGCGTCAGCGGCGTCGAAGGGCTCGCTCGAGGTGCCGGTGCCGGCAGCCAGGTCCAGCACCACGTCGCCGGGCACCGGGTGGACGGCGCGAATCGTCGCGGACCGCCAGCGCCGGTCCTGACCGAGGGAGAGCACGTCGTTGGTGAGGTCGTAGCGCCGGGCCACCGCGTCGAACATCGCGGCCACCTCGTGCGGCTTCTTGTGCAGGTCGGCACGTGCCATGACGACAGTCTCCCAGGCGGACCCGTGCGGAGCGTTCCTGCGCCCTGCGGAGCGGGGGTGGGGGGGGGCCCCCCCCGG